>JAFGWA010000092.1 GCA_016937715.1 Candidatus Goldiibacteriota bacterium | reverse complement strand
GCAAACAACATAATAACACAAGTGCTTGGTGGGACTTTTTATTTACTTAAGTGGTGCATTTCATATTACATTTTTTACCATAAAAACCATAAAAATCAGCCCAAAGGGTATACACCATTGAACCCTGCCGGTTCTTAAACCATTATTCATTTATGTCTTAAAATTTACGGGTCACTTTTTAAACAAACAGCCGGGCGTCAGATACAAAACCGGCGCCCGGCTGTTTTAATATTTATACTTTTAACCTTCTTGTTTTTATAACTGAAAAATTAAAAGGAAAATTTGGTCTGAAGCATATACTTGTTATCCTGTTTCGCCCCGTTCAATTCCGAGAGCATTTCAAGTTCGTAATTCAGCTGAACCAGCAGATTGGCGTTTACAATGTAATTAACGCCTGCAAAATACGTATTAACCGTGTCGTCAACAGCGCCTGTATCAGGATTCCATGTATCAAACCTTAAATTCGCGCTGAAGCTGTCCGTTATTTTATATCCCGCGAAAAAACTGTACCCTTCCGCGGTTCCTGATTTTCCCGCAGAGGCTTCCCTGTCAGCAATAATATACTGAACAAAACAGTCAACCGGGCCTTCGGTATAGCGCACAAAAGCAGAGCCGTTGATGTCCGTTACCCTGCTGTCAGAAGGCTGGTCCGCGTAAACCGATACCCTTGCGTACAGTCCGGAAAAAGGGCGTATGCCCGCGCTTACGCCGCCGGCTTTCCCCTTATTTGTTTCAATAGATTTGTACCCTGTACCGTTTACAGCGTATAACTGATAATCCATATTAATTTCTTCAATCTTTCCGTATAACCCCAACCCAATATCACACACTTTGACAAGGCCTTTTCTTACATCCATGGAATAACCTATTAAAGGATAACTCCATACGTCGTTCATGCCAAATGCCAGAACCTGCATACCCGCCCTTGCCGTAAGCCCGTCAAAAACTTTATAATCAACGGTAAGAACCTTTACCCAAATTCCAAAATCTATATTTTCCTGCGCGTCATCAACATTTACAATGTCAAGAATTAACATTCCGGAAATTTTATCATCCACTGACATATCCCATTTCAGGTAATTTCGTTCAATTGCAGTCCTGCTTGAAGTATAATCCGCGCCTGTATATCCCGCCGTGTACCTTAACCAGTTATAGCCTGAAAACTTTACCTCTACCGCAGACAAACCCGTTGACAACGCGACAAGCAGTAATACGGCCAGCAATAAATTCTTCTTCATTTTGCCCTCCTTCTTTTTTAGAATTCTTTAAAATCCTCATGGTCGCCAAACGGTATTACATCCGCCGGGTTTTCTTTTTTATACGTTTTTTTGTTCCCCGGCTTTACCTGTGAGAAATCCGCAAAATGTTTTTTTGCTATTTCATGAGTCTTTAACGCTTTTCTTTTAATAATTTCATCACTTCTTTTTTTCTCTTCAACTTTCATATTCTCCACAATTTCATTTTCACCTATTGCATTCGCAAGTTTTCCAACCATCTCATTAAGTTCGGCGGACTGTGATGAAAGTTCTTCGCTGGCGGAAGCTGTTTCTTCCGCGTTGGCGGAATTTCTCTGTGTTACTTTGTCCATTTCCGATACCGCCGAATTTATCTGCTTTATCCCTTTTGCCTGTTCCTCGCTTGCGCCCGATATTTCATCCGACAGCGCGCTTACTTTGGCAATATTTAAAGCCACTTTGCCAAGAATATTTTTTACCTCTTCAGATGACTTCACCCCGTTGTCCACGTTCTTCAGCGAATTGGAAATTATCTCGCCTGTTGCTTTTGCCGCTTCCGCGCTGCGTTTGGAAAGGTTTCTTACCTCCTCCGCGACAACCGCGAAACCTTTTCCCGCTTCTCCGGCGCGCGCCGCTTCCACAGCGGCGTTTAACGCAAGAAGATTTGTCTGAAAAGCAATATCGTCAATTGTTTTTATTATCTTCACCGTCTCGTCAGACGCGCGCTTTATTTCCACAATTGACAAAGCCATTTTATTCATGGCTTCTATACCCGCATTCGCTATGTTTTTTGTCTCTGTAGCGTCTATGCTGGCCCTTTTTGTATTTTCAGTGTTATGCGATATCATGGAAGTAATCTCTTCCAGCGAAGACGCGGTTTCTTCGATGGACGCGGCCTGTTCAGACGCGCCCTGCGCCAGGTCCTGGCTTGCGGATGCTATCTGTCCGGACGCAATATACACCTGGTCAGCGCCGCTGCTGAGATTTTTTATTGTCTCAATTATGGGTTTTGTAATAGAACGGGAAAGATAAAAAGCCGCCGTCATCGCGGCAAGAATAATAATTACAAGAAGCATCACAATACCGCGGGTTGATGCGGCTATTTCTTTTTCAACATCATCCGTATATGTGCCGGTTCCCACAATCCAGTCCCATTCTTTCACGTATTTAACAAATGAAACCTTCGGCTCCGCTTTATCGCCCGCTTTGCCGCTCTTAATCCACTTGTAATCTATAAAACCCTCTCCGGATGAAAACGCAATCTTATTGAACTCCTGAAAGAGTTTTTTACCGTCAGCCGTGGTGTAATCAGTTACACCTCCGGGAACATACCAGCCCGGCTGCGCGTCTTTGCCCAGGGGATGCATAAGCATCTGCGGGGTGGTATCGTTAATCCAGACATAATCACCGTTTTCAAACCTTATATTTCGCAGCGATTCCATTGCAAGTTCTTTTGCTTTTTCTTTGCTTAAAACGCCCGACTTTGACTGAGCTAAAAAATACTCCACAACATCAACAGCTGAAAGCACAATTTTTTTTGTACTTTCATCTTTTGCTTCAAGCATTGCTTTTCTTTGGGCAGAAAGGCTTGTCATAACCATGTAGCTGAAAACAACAATAAGGCTGATGCATAACAGGATGATCTTGGTGGACAGTTTTAAACTTTTCTTCATTGTGCACCTCACTTTTATTTGTGAATGACAATAACTGTTAATAATCATTAAGCATTTATCATACCAACTTCGCATTCAAAAAAACGGCTGATAACAAAGGATTTTTAAGACAGGAGGAATTATAGGTTTTTATTGATTAATTTCATTTTTGAGAAACCGTATCATAAACGATACACATTATCACGCATAAGCACTTTTTTATTGTCCGGCTTGTGAAATATTTACCGCGCTTTTTACCCCAAAATAATAAAAACAGCCTAAAGTTTTTCAGTTGTCGTACTGTTTATTTTCTATAGTTTATATCTTTGGGCTTATTTATAACAACATCCCCATTAACCCTTTTCTAATCATCATTACAGCAATAGCCGCCAGCAGAAGCGCCATGATACGGGACACTGCCAAAACCCCGGTATTGCCTATTAACTTTATTATCGCCCCGGAAAAACTTAGCACCAAAACAGCTATAAGCACATTAAGCACTACAGACGTAATAGTGGGAATAATTCCGTATTGCGCGGTCAGTATAAGGCATGTGGTTAAAACCCCCGGCCCCACTATAAGCGGGGTGCCAATAGGCACAGCGCCCATTTCCGCCACTTCCCCCGCGTGCTTTCCTATGTCAAAAATATCCCGAAGCGCTATCAGGAAAAGTATAACCCCTCCCGCCACCATAAAGTCATTAACGGTAATTCCAAGCATGGCAAATAACCACTTGCCTACAAAAATAAAAATAAGGGCCAAAGAAACACCTGTTATAAAAGAAAGAATAAGCGTCTTTTTTATTTGCTTCTTGTTAAGCCTGCGGGTTAAAGATATAAATATGGGCAGCAGCCCGATAACATCCACCGCTACAAATACGGGAATAAACGCCAGAATAAATTCTTTTAACATAAAGCCCCCTTTAAATAATTTTACCCCGCGAAAACCACGCACTCCTGTTTTACCGGGTCTGCCTGAAGATATATTTTTAAATCTTTACCTTCTATCACCCTTACCGCGCCGCCATAATTTTTTTCACCGGGAAACATCCGCGGAAAACTGTCCAGAAGGGACTCTATAAACTTTTCATTTAATACATTGCCATGGGCTGACGCAAAAAAACCGATATAAAGAATGTTCATTTCCACAAGGTCATTAAAAAAATGCGTCCCCATGGAAAGATCCGGAATAAGCCCTTCGTGCATCTTGCCGATTTCACATATGACAGACGCGGTATTAATTTCAGAAAAAACCACAGGCACGCCAAGCTGTACCATCCGCGTGCCCCACCTTCCCGGCCCTAAAAGCATTATATTTTTCCCGGTTTCTTCCTCAAAGTGTGCCGCCCTGCCCACAAGCCTTGCCACTGAATACCTGTCCTGTTCCGGCAGTAACCCATAAACCCCGGGCACCACATATATTATTCTGTCAACAGCCATTGTCCTGCCCTGCCCTACAAGACCGCCTTTGGATTTTAATATTATTTTATCTTCGGACACGGTGGGGAGAACGCTTTTAACGCCGCTTTCTTTTCTTACATGCTGAGGCCTGCACTGAAGCAGGTTTATTCTGTATTTTTTGTCTTTGGTAAAATTAGCCGTAAATTCTATATCCACCTGACTGCCATAATTATCCCTTAATATAGAAAGTATATCCCCCATATCTTTTATAAATTCTGTTCCGGACAGGACAGTGTCAAAATTTATTATCCTGTATCCGGCGCCATTGTATTCCCTTTCAAGCGAAAACATTTCCGGGTCCAGCCCCGCGTTTTCCTTTAAAATATCCGTAAAATAATCCGTTTTTAAAACATTATTCTGAATATCAAGCACATCCACCCTTTTCTGCGTAAACTTCGCGGTTTCAGCCTGATTTCCTTCAGGCCTTTTTTCCGGCGCGTTTACCGCCACTATACGGGTATAGTCATCATCGTGCCTGTCCACAGCCCTGGTTCCAAGCCCATACACAAGACGTATAAGTCCTGCCGCCGGGTCAATACTTTCGTCCCATTTATAAGAGTTGTACGAAAACCCTACGCCCGCAAGCTGCGGCATAAATATTTTTTCATACCTTGTCCCGGAAACCCTCTGCACCAAAAGCGCCATCTGTTCGTCCATATCAAGGACATTACGCCTGGCCCTGTAAGCCAGCGCCTCTTTTGACATTGTACTTGCGTAAATTAAACGGACAGCTTTTAAAAATTCTTCAAGCCTCTTTTCTTTTGTCCCGTTGTTTACGCAGAAAATGCTTTCATATTTTCCGGAAAACGCGTTTCCAAAATTATCTTCAAGCAGCGAACTGGAACGCACAATAATAGGCGCCTGCCCGAAGTAATCCAGCATATCGGAAAATTTCTGCTTTTCAGTTTCCAGAAATTCCCCGTTTATAATAAGCGCCCGCGCCTCTTCAAGCCTGTCATAAATGGTGGCGGGGTTTTTCTGATTCTGCCTTATGTGCCAGCAGCCGTTTCTTACAAGAAAAGAGTAAAATATGTCCGACCCTATATAAAAAGAGTCGTGTTTTTCAATTATTTGGGTGTATTTAGGAAAATGTTTTTTTAAAATGGCGTGGGCTAAAAGCATACCGGCGGATTTTCCGCCTATCATTCCCGTGCCTATGGTGCGCTTCCAGATATGTATTAATTCCGGCAGGTCAATGAACTTTTCCGCCATTTCCAGCATGCGCGCGTCATTTGAAAAAATCTGCTTTAACTGCCTTAAAAATATCTCCCTTACAGTATCCAAAGAACATTCCCCGCGGCGGCACGATTCAATTACATCTTCAGATTCAATAAAAAGCCTGTCCCAAAGGCCTACCGCCCTGTAAGGCGCGGACTGCAGGCCGTACCAGGGGTCAGAAGCGGATATTTCCGCTATATCGGAACTGTTCATGACAGGCATAAAATCATCACCCACGCGTTCGTGCAGCATGAACATTTCGGAAGAATACCTGCCGTCCACTTTAACAGGCTGAATAAATTCACGCCCGTTTCTGCTGTAAATATCAAGTATTAACTGCGTGGTTTTTGTAATCGGCCTTGTGGCATGATATGAATTTAAATTGCTGGTCACAACAAAATACGCTATACACTTCATCTTTAACAGCCTTGGGCACGTCAATACAAAAAAGTTTTCTATCATACTCTCGCTGAAACTTTCCACCGCAAGTTCGGAAAGCGAATCAAAGACATAATAAGCGCCGTCGCCCGTTTTGGTTATTACATCGTGCATTTGGGTTATAAATTTTTCAAAACCATCTTCCGGATGCAAAACACACACCTGCGCCCCGTCCGCCTCAGAAACAAACGGCGTATGCCCCGCAAACCTGAAGTATATAAGGGGCCTGCCGTTGTTTTTCGCGTATTCGCAGTACGGCTTCACATAAGGTAAAAAATGTTCCAGAACATCAGTCTGCCATACTATATTATCTCCCGGAATTATGCCGTTTAATATCTTATCAAGTCCCGGTATTCCAGTGCTGTCCCGCATCATTACCTCCGGAGCTTTATTTATTTTCGCCGTCTTTTTCTTCGCGGCGTTTTAATATGCGCAGGGCCTTTGGGTCGGCGCCATTTGCCGTACAGTAAGACAGCGGAGTTGTATCGCCGCTTATTTTTTCATTTGGGTCAAAGAAATTCTTCACCAGCAGGGATAATAGCCTGTAATTCCGGTCAAAAGCAGCTTTTACAAGCGGAATCTCCCAGCTTTTCTTTACATCATACTTTGCCCGCCTCTTTGTAAGGCCGGCAGAACTAAGATTATATAGCATTACAGTGTCATTTTTATCAGCAAGCATTGCTATTGCTCCAAACTGCTCTTTTGTATAAAACTTAGCTTCAGTAAATTTAGCGCCGCTTTGAATTAACCGTACGGCAAGCGCCCTTTTTTCAGAAAGCAGGGCGGATATTATAAAACCGCCGCCTGCCGTTTTTAAAAGAGCCTTATTGCGCAGTATTTTTTCCAGCACCGGCTCATTATTCCCGCGCATAGCCGCTTTGAACACTTTCAGCGGTTCTGTTTTTATTAACCCGCCGTATCCCTGAAGCAGAACCGCGCCAAACAGGCTTTCATTTTCATCATTCTGCAGGTCAAAAACAGATATCTCTTTTTCTTCTTCATTCAAATAAATAATTCCTTTTACCCCGGGGTCAGCTTTATGTTTTAAAATTACCGCGCCTGCTTTTAACTTTCCCGCGGCCAAAGCACACAGAATCAGCGGCGCTTTAATATTGTGATTAAACAGTAATAAATAATCCGCATCAAACCCCGCGTCCAAAACAGCCGTCAATTTTACTTCATCATCATTGTTCAAAAACGCTTCAAGTTTCTCATCCGTAAAGCTGCGGCTTAAGCCGCTGAACCTTTCGGTTAAAACCATTCTTAACGCCGGCATAAATTTTTTGCCCGCCTTCTGCTTTACATTATTATATAAGGCCATGTCGCTGTTGTCATACGCAAAACTTAGAAGTTCCTGAAAGCTCCCTGTCCCGCTTTTTAACATCATGGCGGCGGTATTGTCGTGGCCGCTCTCCAGCGCTTCCATAACCGCCGTGTTAAACCCCGATTCAGTTTTATTCAGCAGGTATTTAACCGCCTCTTCATGCCCGGATGACGCGGCCATTTTTAAAGCGTCCGGAATATTATTGGCGCCTTTACGGAGTAAATACTTTATTACGTCCAGGCTGCCCGCTTTTGAGGCTTTTAACATGGCCACGTTAAAAAATTCCGCCCCGTTTTTTACCGCGTCTTTTACCGCGTCCAAATCGCCGTTTTCCGCGGCATTTAATAACCTTTCATCTTCAGTCAAATCATCACCTTATGTTTTTATTGTCCGTTTTTTCCTGTATGTTTCCCGCGGAAATTTCATGTAAAGCCAGCATAGAATTCTTTGTTTCCGCTTTTACCAGCCCCAGGCCCCGCGCCATCCAACAGCTTCCTGTCATCGGGTTATTATCCACAAGGTTTCTGTTTACCCGCGCGCTTATGTGATACGCGGAAACAGTATTACCGCCGGCTAAGACCTCTTCAATCCCTTTATTCTCCATCTCCACCATAACTTTTGCTTTTATGCTTATTATGGCAAGCGCTTTTACTCTTACATTGCCTTCATAATTCCACTTTTGACCCTGCTGAACAGGAAAAACAAGGATATTTGCTTCTTTTTCAAGTTCAAGCGTGACATATATAAAACTTAACACGGGAAGATTCATCTGCGCGGCCTTTACCCAGATGCCTTCATCATCGGCGCGGACAAAACACTTTATTCCGCGGGATGGAACTTCATAAAGCGCGTATTCCTGTTTTCCGTATTTTTCCGCCTTATCAATAAGCGCCTGAACATCCGGCCGCTGTATTTTATCTTTCTTATTATATAAACCGTATGTCCATTTTAACCCGGGTTCAAGCGGGCAATAATCCTTTGGGCTGCTCTCTGCCGCCATAACCGCGCCGAAAAACATAACAACAGATATTACCACCATTATCTTTTTCATTATCGCTCCCCTGTACATCCATTAAACCGCAGGCGCTTACTTTCTGTATGCCAAACCTTTATCCATTATAAAATCAAGTATCTTTTTGGTAAATTGTTTCTTGAAGCCGTAAAACTTGTCATCAATTTCTTCAAACATTAAGTTATATTCTTCGCTGTCCCAGCTGTTGATTATTTCATTGCGTTTTTCCAAATCCGGGACAATACCGTCAGGAAACAGCGCGTTTATCTTTTTTAACAGCGCAATCGGTTCTGTAAACCCTATTTTTTCAAGGTCGTGTATTGTATCGTCAACATGGCCGGCACTTTCATTATAATAGAAACTTATAATGCCGCTGTCCGCCTGCTCCATTAAAGTATGGCAGTTAAACCATACACGCTCGTCTGCCGTTAAAGAGCCATAATCAGCCATTCCCTTTTCCGCGATAATTTCCCATTCATTCTGAAAATCAATAAGCTGCTTCAATTATAATCTCCTTTTGCTCTGTCTAATATCTACTGCCTAATCTCACCAATGCGGCTGATTGCCTATTTCCACCCCTGTGACATCTTCAGCCGTCATAACCGCTATAAAAGCTTTAGGATCTGTTTTCAAAATTGACCGTTTCAGATACGCTATCTTCTTTCTTTCCACTACAGAGTACAGAATTTTCTGCATAGTGCCTTTATAACCGCCCTTGCTGTCAATTACCGTAAACGCAAGATGCTCCTTTTTCATATGTTCCGCTATCTGGTCGGATTTTTCCGACATTATAAGGACAGCGCGCCTGTGGGCAAAACCATGAAAAGTCTTGTTTGTCACATACATATTTATAAAAATATACACCAAAGTATATAATACATTTTCCACAGGAAAAAACGCCGCCATAACGCCTATTATTAAAGTGTTTATTATCATCGAGGATGTCCCTATTGTCATGCCGGTAAGTTTATTTATTATAATGTAAAGCACATCCGCCCCGCCGGCAGAACCGTATGAACGAAGGGCAATAGCAAGCCCTATCCCTGACAGGCCTCCGGCAATAACCGCGCAAAGCATCTTATCCTGCATGTGAAACTGAAAAGGCATTAAACCCAGTATGACCGTATATATGCCCATGCCGATAAGGGAGTAAACGGTAAACCTTCTGCCCACAAACTTCCATCCAAGGGCAAATATAGGAATATTTATAAGCAGATAAATCACGCCCAAAGGCAGAATATCGGTTTTATAAGATATCATAAGGGATATGCCTGTGGCGCCCCTTGAAATAAATTCCTGCGGCACCAGAAAAGCCTTTATGGCAAAAGCCGTAATCAGGCTTCCGGCGGTTATCAGGAATATATTGTATGCCGCGTCTTTAATTTTATTTTTCATAATCTCTCCCTTATTTATTATTTTAATTATAACATAACCCGATGAACAGTTGTACATGCGACATGCCGTAAGGAAAAATCCGCATGCCGCTTTTCTTATATTTCTGATTCTGTTATACTGTAAAAAAAAATCGGGAGAACGCATAATGAAACCGGAATCTGTAAAAAACCTTTTATCAGACCTTGTACGTATTCCTTCTGTTAATCAGTTTATTACAGGCGAAATAAAAGCGGAACAGAAAATCGCGGAATATTTAAAAAATCTGAGTGAATCTTCCGGTTTAAAAACACAGCTTCTGGAAGTTTCCGGATGCGCCCCTAATCTTCTTATTACAAAAGAATTTAAAAAAAGCGCCCCGTGGATAATGTTCTGCGCGCATATGGATACAGTCTCTGCTGACGGGATGAATTTTGACCCGTTTTGCGGGGAAGAAAAAAACGGCCGCATTCTTGGCCGCGGTTCAAACGATGATAAGGGCAGCATTGCAGCGGCTTTATGGGCGTTAAAAGAAGTAATCAGCGAAGACAATTGCGTAAATAACATTGCCCTTTTATTCACGGTGGACGAGGAGCAGCACCGCAGCGGAGCCGCGGCATTCTGCAATGAACAGCTGCCAAAACTTAACTTTAAACCGCAGGGAGTTGTAATAGCGGAGCCAACTTCTTTAATGCCAATCGTTGCACATGCCGGCATTGGGCACTTTAAGGTAATTGTAAAAGGCATTGCGGCACACGCTTCTGACCCATCCAAAGGCAGGTCCGCTATCAAGGATATGGTAAAAGTAATGGATGCTATTGAAAAGGACTATATTGCAAAACTTACTGCTGTACACCCATTATGCGGCAAAGCACAGTGTTCAATAAACATGATAACCGGCGGCCGCCAGATTAACGGAATTCCCGATGAATGTATAATACGCGTGGACCGCAGGGTCATGCCGGGAGAAGACGTGGATTCAGTAATCCCGGAAGTGGAGAAAGTTTTAAGCGGGCTTAGAAAACAGGATCCCGGCCTGCGGGTAACAGCAGAGTCTGACTTCAAAGACAACCCCCTGTCACAGGACTTAAGCACCCCCTTTATAACAAAAACACTGGAAGCAATTAAAAAAGCAGGATTAGACAGCACTCCCATAGGCGCGGCATTTGCAACAGACGCCGGCGCTTTTTCAGCCATAGGATTGCCCTGCGTGGTATTAGGCCCGGGCGAGGATAAAAATTCCCATACCGCAGATGAATCAATAGCGGTAAAAGAACTTGAAGAAGGCGTTCGTGTGTTTAAAGAATTAATGAGATTTAAATATTAACGCCTTAAATCCGGCTCACGCGGTTTAACAGAATATCCCCGTTTATTATCCGCCCCGCAGAACTGATTCCCGGGCCGCCTTTAAAAAAATTAATATGACCTTTCTTTGCCGTTAAGTGGTAATATATAAATAAGGGCGGGGTTTGAAATATTATCGGATAAACCGGGTCAGAACCGCTTAACCGGAGACCGGATGAACGAAAAAACAAAGCTGGTTTTAATAAGGTGCGCAAGGGTTTATCTTGCAACCAAAAACTGGGATAAAGCCGTATCTGAATACGAAGTTTTATACGCGGATTTTCCGGACGACCCCTATATAATAGAACCGCTTGCCAAGGCATACTATGAAAAAGGCGACAGGTTCAAATCAAAAAACCTTTATGAAAAAGTCGTGGCAATTTTCGCGTCCAAGGGCGATGAAATAAAGGTTCTAAGAATAAAAACAGACATCGCAAAAATGTTCCCCGAAACCCCACCACAGGCACAGCAATAAAAAAAGCCCGGCAATAAAACAAATTAACGCTTTATTCCGGACTCTTTTATTTATATCTTAAATTACATCCTCAATTGCTTCAAACGAGTATCCCGGATTCGTGACATTATCCAATTCCGTATATGAATCCTCCTGGCATTCATACGGAATTACAACAATATAAAGAGTACCGGTAAAATCCGCCGTATAATTAACCGTACTTAAGTGGTGTATCCCTGACGGGTCTGAACCGCAGTTGCTGGCACAATCATCATTATAAGCAATATTATTCGCTTCTATATCAGCAACATCGCGTGTTGTTAAAGCGTTCTTACCATCAGGTGTGAAAACATACATAAAGGTATCTGTATCGCCTGTCCCGTCCGGGTCAGTGTCATCATTTGTAAGGTCAAAAGTCCTTAAAACATATGACGTACCTGACGTAACTGAAACTTTAAACCAATCCTGGTCGCATAAACCGTCAAACGTAAGCCCTGTAATTGAACTTCCCAAAGCCACTGCAATAGCGGTGTCAGGTGAATCCCCTGCCGGAACAGTTGACGGAGCGCTTGGCGAACTGCTTTTTGAACACGCAATAAAAACAACAGGTAAAACAATTACAGCCAGAACAAGAAACATGACTTTTTTCATAATTTTACAGCCTCCTTAATTTTTTATATTATACCAAAAAACATAACAATTAAATATTATTATGATGATTGTGCGACTGTCATCTCTACAAAACCGCTGTCCTTTACGTCCGGCTCGTACGCCATTGACTTCCATTTATATTGGGTGTCCCTCCGTCCGTTATTAATATGCCCTCTCATAATTTCCGCTTCCCATCCCGGTTTCATAAAATAAAATACCGGCGGATCCAGCCTGCCCGAATCCCTTTCATCCAGATATTCGGGATTCACCGCTTTAAGCGTGTTTTCAATCAACTGCGGCAGCATCCGCCTTATTTCTTCTTTATTATCCGCGTCAATATAAATATCATACCTGCTTTTTGCGGCATTACCCACAGCCCGAAACTGCCTGACTTCAATACCCGCTGTTTTTTTTATTTCTGCAAAAGTTTCAATGAAATGATTTACATGGTTTTTTTCACCGCTTATATCAATTATGTCATTGCACTTTCGCTGAAAAGTAATCACGGGCGCCTTTTTATAAAAACCCGTAACCCTTATTATATCGCCTATATCATACCTGTACAGCCCGCTGCCGTTTGTAAGCAGTATCTTGTAATTCTTATTTATTTCAAGCTGCCCGCAGTTTAAAACCGTATAAGCTCCGGAATCAGCCTGTTCTTCCGGAATAAACTCATAGTAATTACTTTCCACAGCTAAAACAGCCCCGGGATAATTATCTTTATACGGTATGGAACATGCCGCCTCGCTGGCTATGTAACCCAGATCCCTTTTGGCAATACCTTTACCAAAATAATAATCAAGTTCATCAGACTTATATCCCACATTTCCGGCCAGCCAGCATCCTATCAGCCGCATCCCCGGCCAGACATGATACGGCATCAGTTTTCCTTCTCTCTTCAGTATACTTTCAAGTTCATCCGCCTTTTTGGGATTTGGTTTTATATACTTTGAAAGTTTCTTAATGACAGCAGGGTCTGATTTTTCACCCGCAAAAAACCCTTCAGGAAAAAGCACGCCTTTTCTTATGCTCTCTATTATAACCCCGGAGTACTCCATACCTGTTTTTACCATATTAATTATTGTCAGCGGGCACGGGGTTACTATAAAAGAAACGTTTTGTTCAAAAGAAAACCTTGCAGTCATATAATACCGGGTTTTATAATCACCCAGCATGGAAACTTCTTCCGGCACCGCATGAATTCCGCCAAAACGGGAAGCAGCCCCTGAACGCACCATTCCCGAGAAACAGCCGCAGACAATATTGCCTTCTGATATTTCTTCAATACCTTTATTTGCCATTCCGATATTTTTACCGGCAAGAAGCTTCGGATGCGCTTTTATAGCGCCATAAAGCCAGTGAAAAGTCAGGTCCATTGTCTTTTTATAAGATTCATCAGTCATCGGCACATATTTGGGCGAAGCACTGGTTCCGGACGTCATGCTGAACATCACAATATGTCCGCACACCAGAACATCCTTTTGACCTTTAAGCATTCTTCTGATATACGGTTCAACATCTCCATATCTGACCACGGGAACATTATTTCTATATCCCGATTCATCCCTTATGGCAGAAAAATTATGCGCCTTGCCATATTCACACGCGGCATTTTTCTTAAGAATAGACAGAAGCAGCTTTTGCTGGGCACCTGCCGGATTATCTGCCGCTTTATCAAGACGCGCCTGAAGCAGGGCTCCTTTTATTCTAATTGCCGTTTCCAGAAGATATCTCATATTACAGAACTCCCTTTATTCCCTGCACGGCAAAAAACAGCCCCAATATAATAAGGAAAGCCCCTGAAACAAGGGATATAACACTTATAACCTTTTCATTTAATACTTTCTTTCCACCGGCAGTTAACACGGAAAAAAACAGAGTCCATAACAAAACACCGGCAAGCACCGCGGTTCCGCCTGTAAGCCAAAAGTAAGCGGAATTCTTAAGCACAATAGCGGACAGTCCGGTCCACCAGATTAAAGTCATAGGGTTTAATAAAGTCAGCAGAAATCCCTGAAGATAATTTGTACCGTAAATCGCAGCTGTTTTTTTTGATTTTATGCTGAAAGCGGTTATACATGACTTTGCCCCAAGATAAATTATAAAAATAACACCGGCAAAATAAATAACACGTTCCACCGGTCCGCCCGACAGGAAATTTTTAAACCCGGAAAAAACCATAATCATAATAACAAAATCCGCCGTACATGCGCCAAGCGAGAATAAAAAAGCAGGCTTAAATCCGCCCTGCAGCCCCCTTCGCATAATTTCTGAATTTACAGGCCCGACAGGAGCCGCAAGAGTAAACCCAAGCAATAAATTAACCGCCAGTTCCCCGAACATTTACTGTCTCCATTAATATTTTGGCCTTTATTAAACAGAGGCGCAAATCCTTTCGCATGTCCGCGATTGTATTACGCCCCTGCTTTATTATCCTTAAAAACATTCTTAATATTACGCCCGTTTTCTGTTCTTAGAACAAAAAACCGCTTTACTTGCTGTCGCCCACGCCTATAAACGGCACTGCTCCGGCGCCGGTTACATTTGGCAGTATGCCGTTCCACTTTTCAATCGCTTTCATATTGGCTTCTATCTTTCTAAGTTCAATAAGGTCGGCAGAGATGTTGGCCTTTTGTAACCTTAAAGATTCAGCTTCCGCGCGGGCGGCTGTAATCTTCTGTTCCGCTTCTATCTTAATACGCTCAAGATCACGTTTCGCTTTTAACGCCAGCTGTTCCGCTGTCTGTTTATTTTCAATGGCTTCCGTAAACACTTTTGAAAAACTGAAAGCCACAATCGAAAACGCGTCCACCGCTATATTATACGGCCTTAAACGTTCTTCAAGTTTCAGCCGCATCTCTTCGCCGACTATCGGCCTTTTTGTAATAAGTTCTTCCGCGGAATACCTTGCGGTTACAGCCTTTACCACTTCAAGTATTGCCGGGTCAATTATTCTGTCTTTAAACTGGATTCCAAGTTCCTGATAAACTTTATTGGCTTTATCCGGAATTATGTGGTAGTTAAGCGCCACTGTGGATGTGACATCCTGAAGGTCGGCTGAAGCCGCAATTGTTTCCGTCATTGCTTTCTGTACTTTAACATCCAAAGTCACTATGCTCTGCATTACCGGAATCCTGAAATGTATGCCTTCATTAAGGACTTTATCCTCAACCGCTCCAAAATTCAGCATAACTCCCCTTTCACCCGGGCCTACCAGCGCCCAAGGCCTGAAAAAAATTAAAACAACCAGCAAAATACCAATCGTAATTATTGTCTTTGGAAACCTGTTAAAAGCTTTTTTCATTTCGTAAAATTCTTCCGCCATCTTGAACCTCCTCTATTTTTTTATACTGACATTATAAACAGATATAAATATTTGTATATGTTTATTTGAAGTTTTTTCGTTTATCGGCATAGCCAAAAATACAACACATACCGCTTAACCCTTTAAAAACCGGCATTATACGGCTGCAGCGCATGCAGAATACTACTCCCTTTGTTTTTCCGCCTCAAAACGGTACTTTACATCCGCGATGATTTTATCCGCAAGCATATTTATAAGAGCCGTAAGTTTTGAACCTTCCGAATAGTCCGCTTCCGCCATTAAATCCGCGCGCCCGGCCTTCAGCAGCTGCCTGCAGACTTTATACCCTTTTTTATCCCCCGGCGCGTATACCGCGACAGCATATCCGCCTGCGCCACGGACAACCGTCATTGACGGCACATCTGTCAGCCCGTCTCCTATGTATATCATGTTTTTAAAAGGAATAGGCCTTATTTTTTCATCCATATGTTCGTTGATGGATTCACCCTGCTTTTCCTTTCCTTTATTAATACGAAAAATATACTGCGTCTTGTTGGTGTCATTTACGACAATATTTGGGAATACAGCCTTGCCCTGCCGGTTATAATAATACTCGCACGCGAATACATTATAGAAATTCTTAAATATGGATGTACCCTGTATAATCTCTTTAATGCCGCCGGAGGTTATGTAATGCCGTATTTCCGCTGCCGGCATTTTTGATTTTATATACCGGTTTAATCTGTGAAAGTGCGATTTTACCCCTTTAAAATACTTTATGTTTTTCGCGGGTTTCGCGAACATCGCGCGTGTCAGCGGCACCCCTGCCTTGTGCGCTTTTTCAAGTATCATACGCATGTATGTAAGCGTGGAATCCCCGCCTGTCTTTCTCATCTGGGTTTCCAGCTCGCGCCAGAAATCCGCGCCCTTTATCCCCACCTGCGGCAGGACAGTATAGTCCTGCATGGAACCCGGTGTTAACGTCCCGTCAAAATCATAAATTACCGCGATTATTGGTTTCATTGCTTCTCCTTTCATTACCATATTAACTTGTAAGTTTAATCCTTAAAATATTTTATAACTCTTTTTAAATCAAATCGCTCTTTTGCTTCCTGTGTTAACACCGGATACAGTTCATCTTCAAACCTTAATACCATACTTTCAATTTCTTCAGGCGGCCTTAAGTTATTATAATACATTTTTAATTCCCGGGTAAATCCATCTTCTTCAAACTTTTTTGCCGCAAGTTCTTTAAACTCCAAAGATTTGAAATCAAATTTATTCATTATCAGATAATGAAGATCAAAAAAATCTCTTGGAGCTATGGTTTTTCTTGTCACTGCAGCTCTTAATTTTTCCGCCGCGATTTCCGGCAGCTGCATGCATTTTACATTACCCGCCTTAAACAAATCTTCCTCCGTGAAAGGATTTTTAAATACGTGCTTAACCTCTTTTAAATGCGCCGGAAGACATGGATTTGCCCTTAAACCAACTTCAAATTTAACGTGATCAACCGCTCCTGTAATTACAGAATCATATTCCATATAATAAACATACTGCCTGCTCTCATTCCTGCCCGCAGGCCCGGATTCATCTAATCTTAAACCCAGATTTTCCGTATATTCCTTTATGCTGTTTTTAATCTTTTTCATAGCCGCGCTTCTTTTGCCTTTTGTACTTTTTTGTTCAGGCAGAACAAGGGTGAAATCCAGATCCTCACTAAGCCTGAAATATTCAAAATAAATTTTATTAAGACACGTGCCCCCTTTAAAAATAAGATTCTCATCAAGTTTTTCATTCATGCCGCCCAGCAATATTGTTAAATAATAATCTTTTTCAAGCAGCCTTAACGGAAATCCGGTCCGTCCTGATGTTCTTTCCAGTACTTCTGAAAATTGCCTTTTATTCCTGTGAATCATTAATAATAACCCCCCATTTTTTATCTATTTTACCCTTTCTGCCGCGGCCTTCATAAAGGCCCATTAAAGAAGAAGAATTTATTGTTTTAACCAATTTACCTGTTTTTACCCCTGAATTTTCAAGAATATATCCCGCGCGTTTTCTGACATAAGCCGAAGGAAAAATTTCCAAATAAGAAATAAACTTCTTAAGATTTATCCTGCCGTTTTTAACTTCATCTGTCATTATCTTATACGCTTTTTTTAACCCTCCTACCGGAGCGGAATAATACAACAAATCAACAAGCGTTCTTTCACGGTCGCTTATTTTCACTTTTGTGCCTGTAAAATCCGCTTCCATCAAACCGTACATCCTGCTTTTTTGTATTTTCAACAGATTAAACCTTAAACCGCCGGCATTTATTTTGCGCTGAAGTTTTGTATTTAACAGATAAACAACCTGGTATATCTGATCTGTAAATTTATAATAATTATACATAGGAGAATAACCCATATAATATTCTCCGTCCGGAAACAGAAGCGCCGGAATCCTATATTCACTTATATTTCTTCCTCCTGGACCGGCTTCTATCGGCGAATAAACATATAATCCATTTTTGATTTTTTTAAGAATTCCCTTTTTCTTAAGCCTGTAAATAAGCTTTGATCTTACGTTTTTAGGATACTTTGAAAAATACGCGTCAAATTGAAAACGGGTAACAATATCTGCCTTTTCATAAGACAGCCTTCCTATTACTTCTTTTTCACGCTGTGTGATATAATCCGTCTTTGTAGTATTATTACTCATTTTTCCACCTGCTGGATTTTTCGTAAATTTATTTACAACGAATTATAAGTTACAAATCATTAACTGTCAAGTTTTTTTCCGGAAGCTGCCTGCCCGTTGTATAAATTAAAGCCCATACGCCAGGCGGTAGGCAAGGGTTGGCGGAAGGCCTGCGTCAAGTATTTTTTTTTGCGCGGAGTGAATATCATAATCAAGCCTTTTTTCGGCAAAAATACCGCTGTCACTGTCATACAAACAGACTCCCGCCTGCGGCATGCCGTCGCGCGGCTGACCCACGCTTCCTATGTTAATAATATACCTGAATCCTTTTTCAACATGTACTTTGCTGCCAAACCTGTACTGATACAGCCCGGAGTCTTCATTAAACCTGAATGCCGCGGGAATGTGAGTATGCCCTATTAAACATATCTGTTCTTCAAATGATAAAAAGGCTTCAATCACTTCCCTTCTGGACATGACATAGTTGAAATTCTCCGGATAAAAAGGCGAACCATGAACAATTTTTATGGAGTGTTCTTTTATTACCTCGGAATATTTCAGCCCCTTTATGTATTTCATATTTTTTTCCGTTACCGTATCCCGGTGCCAGGATATTGCTTCCCTGGCATTCCTGTTTACCCCGTTAAAGTCTTTCTCCCCCAATAAGTAATCTTCATGATTACCCCTTACGCATAACGCCCGCATTCCCCTTAACGTATCCACGCATTCATTAGGCTGCGCGCCATACCCGATGATATCTCCGGCGCAGTACACGGCTTCGGCATTACTGTCCTTAATGAATTCCGCAGCTGTTTTTAAAGCATCGTAATTACTGTGAATATCCGATATAAATGCAATCTTCATAATTAATCCACCCCGCCATTACAAGCATAGCTTATAAAGCGGTGTAAAATCAAGGCTTACGCACGGCTCCTGAACAAACAGATGAATTACTATTTACCCGGGGCTGTTGTGCCGTTTTTATCCCGGTACGAATCTTCAAGCGCCCTGAAGAGCGAAAAATAAAACACATTATTAAAAACGTTTATAGCCATTATAAATACCATATATATGATTCCAACCAGCATCAACAATGGAATAAAAGCCAATGACAAAGCGCCCAGAATATAAGCCGGCATCATCACCATAATCTGCACCGAAGCGGTCATCATCCAAAGCAGAATGTATAATAACAGTATATTCCATCTTTTCCCTTTTGTAATTTTAGCGCTGTGGGCTATGGGATTTTTTATTCCCGGCCTGGTTACAGCAAGTATAAACGACTGGCCGTAAACCAGCACAATTATAAAAACCGCCCCCAAAGCAATTACAAAAAGCAGTACCGCCGCTGCTATAGAAGCCGCTTTTACACTTTCATCCGCAAGCGCTGCAAAAACTATTATCCCCGCAGGTATTCCTAAAACAGCCGCAATCACGGAAAAAAATATCAAACCTATCAACAAAACAGCAGGCAGCCGTTTTACAGCACCCATTAAATTTTCTTTTACGTATTCTCCCGTACTTTTTTCACGCAGCCCTTTGTCCCGTCTGTCCAGCACAACAAACACCATAATATAAGTAATAATACCAATTAAGTATCCCGCAATCATAAAAGGCCAGTTAAAACCTTCAACGCCTGTGATCTGCGCGTCCGGCCTGTACGAAGGCAGGTAACCTATCAAAAAACAGGCGGAAGGTAAAAAAAGCAGCAGCATAAGCTCCCAGAAATTATTTACCATTGTATCAAAACTGTTTTTTACCACAGAAATTAATTTAATCTCCCGCAAAGGCTGCTGTTTTGGAGTAATAATATTTTCTAAACCGGCAGTTTTTTTAACCAATACCTTCTTACCCGCGCTTTTTCTGTCAGTTTTTTTTACAGGTTTCTTAATTGATTTTTTAACCGCTTTCTTTGCAGGTTTTTTTGCCATGTATTCCCTCCCGGATTTTTGATATTTTATTTAAACATAAAACTGTTAATAATCAAAGCGCAAATAAAACTTCTCAGCTTCCGGAGTGCCGGTATTTATTTATGATATAATCAGCCGTATAAAACACAGGAGATTTAAATGGCGTTTAACCCCGACATATTAAAGAAATTCACAGCGCAGAAAAAGCCCGAAAAAGAGATTCCATATTCCATTAAAGAAGCCGGTTTAAAGGGGCAGATAACCGAAGTGGAAGGGGCAAAACTGCTTACTTATACTGAAGACTTTGCAATTACACCGTCATTACCCCCTGCGGAGCTGTTTAAGAACGAGTGTGAATGCTGCCTGGAACTTTTACCGGGTGTGCGCGCCAAAAAAGCCGAGAAATTAAAGAGCACGGGCATTAATAAAATACAGGATGCCCTGTCGCACGAGAAGCATAAACAGCATGCGGCAGGCCTTGCGGATATATTGTCCTGCACCCCGGAAGAACTTACAAAAAAACTGCGCACGCGTTTATCCGGCTCTAACAGGCTTTTTTACCTTATGTCCGGCTTATACGCCCCAAAAGATTTATTGTTTCTGGATTTGGAAACCCGCAGCCTTTTTTCCGAAACCCAGATAATCACAATAGGCACAGGGTATTACGCGGACAATAAAACTTTCAGCGTTAACCAGTTTACCGCGTTAAACCCCGACGCCGAATACGAAGCCCTTATGTACCTGGATACCCTTTCGTCAAAATTCAAAGCGCTTGTCACATACAACGGCAGGTCTTTTGATGTGCCGTTTACAGTTTCCAGGTTTTCATATTACGGATTAAGAAACGCCGCAAAACGTTTTTCCGCCCTTATTAACTTTGACCTTCTGCATTACTGCAGGGCCGCGTTTTCGGCGGCTTTGGCGCATTCTCTTAAAGAGATGGAAATGTACCTTTTAAAAGAGTACCGCGATAATGACATAGACGGCTCAGAAGTGGATTACCATTATTCCCGCTGGCTGAAACTGCGAAAACCGGAAGACATTAACCTTATCACAACACATAACGTCATTGATGTGCGCTCTATGGCGCTTGTCTTAAACAAACTTGGTGAAAAATGGGCAAAATAGATTTATTAATTCAGGATATTGAAATATCCAAATATTACCGCGGCCAGATAATAAAAACCGTAACACTGCCCGAATCGCCCGCCAGATACTGTGACACGGACAGGTTAATATTAACACCCGCGCAGAAAAAGTATCTTGAAGCGCTGAACCTTAAGAATCTGTATATTCATCAGGCAGAGGCAATAAAAAACCATAATAACGGTTTAAACAGCGTCCTTACAACACCAACCGCTTCCGGCAAAAGCCTTGCTTTTAACCTGCCCGCGCTTTCTGAAATTGAAAAGGGCAGGTCATGCCTGTATATTTACCCGGCAAAGGCGCTTTCAAATGACCAGTTAATTTCAATTGAAAAGATGAATTCATTATCATGCCTGAATTTTGTAAGCGGCGTTTATGACGGCGATACGGATGCAAATACAAAACAGCGCTTACGCCGGGAAGCCTCCGTAATTATCACAAACCCTTACGAGCTGCACCAGATACTTCCCTATCATTCCAAATTCGCGGATTTTTATTCGCGCCTGAGCCTGATAGTTCTGGACGAAGCGCACAGGTACAGGGGCGTCTTTGGATCCAACATCGCATTTTTAATCAGACGCCTGCTGCGCGTATGCAATTATTACGGCGTGAAACCCGCCGTTACAGCCGCTTCAGGGTCAATTAAAAATGCCCCGCAGTTCATGTACAAATTGACAGGGCTGCCCTTTGAGGAGATAAGCGAAAACGGCGCGCCATTGGCTGGCAAAAAAATAATCTTTTGGGATGCCTCAAAAAATTCCGAAAAATCTCCTGTCACCCAGGCCAAAGACCTTTTACTTTCATGTACTAATAACGGCTTACAGACGCTGGTCTTTACCAAATCAAGAAGAATGGCGGAATCCATAAGAATGTGGGCGTCACAGGAAGACGGGCTGCTTGACATCGCTTCTTACAGGGCGGGTTACACTCCGGAATTACGCCGCGAGATTGAAAACAATTTAAAGACAGGAAAATCAAAAGCCATAATATCCACCAATGCCCTTGAACTGGGAATAGACATAGGCGGGTTGGACAGCGTCATAATGGCGGGCTACCCGGGAACTGTTTCCTCTTTCTGGCAGCAGTCGGGACGCGCGGGAAGAAGCGGAAAAGAATCGGTAATATTTTTTATTCCATCCGAAGACGCGATGGAACAGTACATATTAAAATTTCCCGAAACGGTAATGACGCGGTCTTTTGAAAGCGCCAATGTGTCGCTTGAAAACCCGAATATTACCGCCGGCCAGGTACTGTGCGCGCTTGCCGAACTGCCTTACCCTTCTGAAGGCGAAAACAGCAGCACCATGTTTTCTGACACAGGCGCAGACCTGATAATTCCGGAACTTGAAAAACAGGGCGTTATAAAACATACGGCGCGCGGCCTTATTTATTCCGGCGGCGTGCGCCCGCACGACGCGGTGTCACTTGATTCTTCCGGGCCTTTGTCAGTTAAGGTAAAGGTGGACGGAAAAACACTTGAAGAGCTGCCCTTAAGCCGGGCCTATGAAACCGCGCACAAAGGCGCGGTACATTTATATAACGGCGAAACATACATAATAACAGAACTTGACCTTGCGCAGGGCGAGGCCACGGCAGAGAAAAAATCCGCGGATTACGTGACAGAACCCGTGACAGAAGAAGAGGTAAAGATACTTGCCCTGAAAAAGAAAATTAATTTTAACGGTTTTTCCCTGTGCTACGGAGACGTAAACGTCACTGAATTTTTTAAAGGGTACAGAAGAAAAAAAGCGGGCCGTACTTTAGGGCAGGAAAATCTGGTGCTGCCGCCTTTAACTTTTAACACACAGGCGGTATGGTTTGATATGTCCCCTTCTGTTATATCTGCCGTATCCGGCTTTGACCTTGACGGCTCTATGCACGCCGCGGAACACGCGGTAATAGGAATGGCGCCGATTATCGCCATGTGCGACAGGGATGACATTGGCGGCAGGTCATACAGCACCTATACAAACGGAAACCCTGTAATATTTGTTTACGACGGATATGAAGGCGGTATAGGAATCGCGGAAAAACTGTTTGACTCATATAAGGACTGGCTTAGAATCACTTTAAATAACGTGTCATCATGCGCCTGTGAAAAAGGGTGCCCTGTCTGCGTCTTTTCCCCCAAATGCGGAAACGGGAATAACCCCATTGATAAACCAGGCTCTGTTGAAATTCTTAAAAGGCTTCAACAGTAATAATTTCCATAACACACTTAAAATACCGCATATTATCACTTATATTATCTTTTGAATTCAATAACAAATACGCTCCCTTTATTATCCCCTTCGGATTCCACCCGGATTTTTCCGCCATGGCGTTCCATAATACGTTTGCAGATGGCAAGGCCTATCCCCGTACCTTCATATTCCTCCCGGGAGTGCAGCCTCTGAAATATTTCAAATATCCTGTCCTGAAACCTTTGTTCTATGCCTATGCCGTTGTCTTTTACCGTTAAAATAACAGAAGACGCGTTTTCCTGTGCCGTTATTTCAATCACAGGTATGCCCGACTTACTTCTGAACTTAAGGCCGTTTTCAATTAAATTCTGCAATACCTGTTCTATCTGCATTCCGTCGCCCGTGACAGAAGGCAGCCTTTGCGGTATTAATATCCGTGCTTTAGCATCCTCTATTTTAAATTTCATTATATTAATTATGTGTTCAGCCGCGTCATTAAGGTCAACGGGCTCAAATTTACCGCCCCTTGTATTGACCCTTGAATAATCCAGCAGGTCTTTTATAAGCTCGTTCATCCTTAAAGCGCCGTCAACCGCAAAATCAATGTATTCCCTGTCTTCGCTTTCAAGCCTGTCGTATGATTTCTTCTTTAGCAGCTGCATGTAGTTTGAAACCATTCTTAAAGGCTCTTTTAAATCATGCGACACCACATACGCAAACCGCTCCAGGTCCACATTTGACCTTTCAAGGTCTTTCATTGTTTTTTCAAGCCCTCTTTCAGCGGCCTTTTTTTCGGTGACATCATCTATAACGCACAAATTACCAAGTTTTTCACCGTTTTTTTCAACGTGCGTGCAGGATAAAGTAAGCATTTTTTCGGATTTACCTGATCCCCGGGACAACTCTATGCCCGTAAATTTCTCACCTGACAGTATCATAGCTGTTATTTTTTCATCCTGAATAATCTCCGAAATGTTATCCTTTTCAGCTTTAAATTCAATATCAAGCATCTGTTTTGCCGTCGAATTTGCCTGCATCACAACACCCTGTATATCTGTCAGAATAAGCCCTTCATCCACCGATTCCAGTATCCTGTCCGCAGCCTGTTCCGCGTTTATTTCAAAAAAGTCATATTTACCGGCCGCGTATATAATACCCGTTACAAAAATTAAAAATACCAGATTTGCTTCCAAAGGCACATGTATCCTGAACCATTTAAGTATGAAACTTACAATTAAAGTTATTGAAAAAGCCATTATGGTTGTTGCCAGTATTATATCCGCGGACTTTTTCATATTAACATTCTTCTGCCTGTGCCTGAAAAGAACAAGCATCCCCAGCGAAACCGCGAACATAACAAAACAATAAGCTATAAAAAGATACACAAAGGCGGAATTGCCCCAGATGCCGGTTAAACCAAAAGAAGTCCTGTCACAACATACCAGCATTTTGTCAGAAAAAGCCGCCGCCTCAAATATAAACGGCATCGCAAAAAAGAAAGTCAGAACAAATACATTTTTCAATATGCTCTCTTTTTTCATAAAATATAAAAGAAAAATAACATAAAAAGTGGGAAAAGACGCCCATCCTATTGTCTGAATTTTCAATATAATATCCGCTTTCTCCTGTGTTATGTACGAATTAAAAAGAAGGGCGTTAGAACCGCTCCAGAACCACAGACAGATGAAAACCATTCCAAGCAGCCAGTTAATTACAGCAGCGGGATTCTTTGCGATTATGTATATCATCAGAACGAAGTAGATTACAAAGGCGGAAAAATGAAGTACTGTCCAAACGTTCACTTCTTCGCCTCCCCTTATTCATTTTATAGGACATTTAATAAATTATACCATTAAAATCATTCCGGAAATTACATTTTACTGATAACATTCAACATCCGCTTACGCCTTTGTTCCGGCTTAAATAATTGTTTTAACACCGGCTGAAACTATTTCTTAAATTCAATCACAAACGTACTGCCTCTGCCTTCTCCTGCGGATTCCGCCCAAATTCTGCCGCCGTGCCTTTCCATTATCCGCCTGCATACGGCAAGGCCGACGCCGTTGCCTTCATATTGTTCACGCGGATTAAGCCTTTGAAATAAATTAAAAATTTTATCCAGATACTCTTCATTAATACCAATCCCGTTATCCTTTATTTTAACGCGTACATAACCCGCGTCCTCCCGGGCCGAAATTTGAATCTCCGGATTTACCCCCGGAAGCCGGAATTTTACCGCATTATCTATTACATTAACAAACAGCCTTATTGCCTGTTTTTCATCACCCCGCACTTTTAAAAGGCTTTCTGATACAGTTATTTTAGCGCCTGCTTCATCCGCCTTCTGTTTAAGAGCGGTGACAGCGCCGGCTGCAATCAAATCAAGATTCAGCATTGAAATTTTAACGGAACCGGCCTGTATGGCGGCATAATCCAAAAGGTCATTTATCAGGCTGTTCATACGAAACGCGCCTTCCACGGCAAAATTCATATGCTCCTTTTGAGCGCCATCCAGCTTTTCATAAGTTTTCTTTTTAAGCAGCTGCACATGGCTTGCCACCATTCTGGCAGGCTCTTTAAGGTCATGTGCCGCCACGTTTGCGAATTGTTCCAGGTCCGCATTAGACCTTTTTAATTCCGCTATGGTTGATTTAAGTTCTTCCTCGGCTTTTTTTCTTGCCGTAATGTCTTTTATGACGCAGATATAACCAAACTTTTCGCCTCTTTTTTCAACCGGGCCCGCGGATATTGTATAAAACTTTATCCCTTCCGGTGTTTCCCTTGCCGCCTCTTCTTCCTTAATTTTTTCTCCGGATGCCACCCTTTTAACCAGCGCATTCTCCCCCATAAGTTCAAATATATTCTTCCCATGCGGATTACCAAACCGCTTCATCATTTCAACCGCGTGTTTATTTGCTTCCACTACAACCCCGTCCATATCCGTCAGTATTAAACCTTCATCAATTGATTCCACAATCTTGTCCGCGGCGGTTTCCGCGTTTATTTCAAAGAAACTGTATTTTTCCGCAGCGTAAACAATTCCCGCTACAAATACAAGAAGGGTAATATTCACCTGAAGCGGTATGTGAATGCGCAGCGCTTTTAAAACAAAACTTACTATAACCGTCACCACAAAAAACATAACAGTGCTTCCAAGTATTATTTCAGCAGATTTTCTGTAATTACCCTTCTTATGGTTTCTTATGAAACTTATAAGATATAACATAAGCACTGTAAAAATAACCGCGCTGTACGCAATAAACAAATAAACATAAAAAGAATTTTTCCATATTCCCGTCAGCCCAAAATAAGTGCTGTCACAGCAGACAAGCATCCGCCCGGAGAAATTACCCAGCTGAAAAAATGCCGTAACAGAAAAAAGGGCGATATACAGAAACGGATTTTTCAGAAGCGCGGTTTTCTTCATCAGATGAAACAGAAAAAGCGCGTAAAAAGCCGGAAAAACAGCCCATGACAAAGACTGAACCCTAAGCACAAAATCAGCCGTCAGCGGGGATATATAGGAATTATAAAGGATTGTATTTGTGCCGCTCCAAAACCACATACACAGAAAAACAGCGGCCAGCATCCAGTTTATGACAGCGTTTGGGTTTTTAAGAATCACATAGACAACAAGCACAGAATAAATCAAAAAAGCCGAAAAATGCACCGCCGTCCATATATTCAAATCCGCCCCCTGAAGTTTTTATGGCCTAAACAGTTTATCTTATTTTGCCGCGTAAAAAAGCGCCCATCTTTTTATCTGTATTTTCTATATGAAGAACAAACCAGTTATACACCGCGATACTTTCATTATAGATATCATCGCCTTTTATGCCGCCCGCGTTCAGTTCCTCATAAAGCCGCGTGATGCGTTTTAAGAAACCCAGATGCCTGTCCTGGTGTTCCTTAAAATCCGGATATATATACTTAAGCATGAACATTTCTTCCGTCCTGAAATGTTCCTCAATATAAACCGCAAGAAATTTAAGTATGCCCGCCGCGGTTTCAGGTTCTTCTTTTTTTTCAAGCGCGTCAGACAGTTCCTTTAATTTGCCGATAATCTTCCTGTGCTGCACATCCACTTCGCCTATACCCACAGACATTTCCGGTTTCCATTCAACAGCCATTTAATCTCCCCTTTATTATTCGCTTTTAAATTTTCTTTCGGTCCTGAAAGGCCCAAAAGCTACAGGAGATGTTTCCATGCCGGTAATTCTATATTTGCCTTTTTCATCAAGCCTTACTGTAAGCCTGTGATAAAGGATACCCTTTTCGCTTAACGCCCTGTAAAAAAGTTCAATTGTGCGCGAATCAGAATCCACCAGATAACTGTCCGCTTTAAACCCTTCAAAACGGCCGTATTTTAATTTAGCTGTGTCAAAAGCTATTTCCAGCGCCCCTATTCCATTGTTGTTCTCAAAATTCGGGTCTGTCATGGCATACGCAGCATCCACATCCTGCATTTTATACAGCGTATAAAGAAAATCACCGGCTTTTGCCCTGGCTTTTTCCGCTTCCATCATGAATATCTGCCCGCATGAAACCGTAAATACTATCAATAATATCACAGGTATTTTCTTCATTTTGACCACCATCCGTCATTTTTTATTTTATCCGCTATCCCTCCAAAAAGATAAACAGCACCGCCTTCTGTTATGACACCGGCTGAATGCCTTGCAGGAAACGCGTCCTTAGCCGCCTGTATCCAGGCCCTGCCGTTAACCGACCACCAGACATCACCGGACGCTTTACCGTCCGAAAGCTGCCCGCCCATTACCCACATCCTTCCGCCAAAAACAAAACAGGCAAAATCAGACCTTTCCCCAAACATGGCGCTTGTTGTTACCGCCTCCCAGTCAGCGCCATTGGTTGAATTCCATACATCGGAAAATTTCTCTTTTTCCCCTTTTCCGCCTATAACCCACAATTTATTGTCAAAAACAATAAACCCGTGCGATGCCCTTGGTTTAAATGATTCCCTGTCTGTTTTTTCCTTTATCCAGCCTTTTTCTTTATCAAAATAATACACATCATTGCTGTAATTTTTGCCGTCATAACCGCCGCTTAAACGGGGTTTGTCCTTAAAAACAACCGCCCTTAAACCGCGCGATACCGGCGCCGTTTTTCCCGTCTCAAGCGCGGTGAATGTCAGCGCTCCGTACGAAACCCAGGTATCATTAAAAAATTTTTCCTCTTTATCGCCGCCGTAATAACCGCCTATTACATAAGTCTTATCCCTGTCTGTACAATAGGCAAAATCTTCCCTTTCTCCAAAACCTGTATTCGCATTAACAGTTGACCACGTTTCAAAATCAGCGGTTAATGGCACGTTTTTCAAATAGGAGTTCTCTGTCTTTCCGCCAATTACAGCTATACTCCCGCCAAGTTTTAAAAGCGCGTGGCCATAAACCCCTTTTGTATCCATTGGCACATCAAGTTCCTGCCAGTCAGCCATTCCCGGCACAGCGGTAGGCGCGGCAACAGGCGGCCTGTAAGAAGCCGCCGCAGGATTGGAACTTCCCGTGCATCCATATACAGCATATATAATAATTACACCGGCACAAAACAATAATATTTTTTTCAAGAAATCCGCTCCGTTTTAATATATTTATCAGAGAATTATGCTGTCCCTGTCTTTCAACTCATCATTTAAAACATAACCCTTTTCCCTGAAAAGTTTTATACATACATCAACAATTTCCGGATCATATAAAGTACCCTTGTTGCTCTCTATTTCTTCCAACGCCCTTTCAATACCATAAGCTTCATGGTAAGGGCGCTCAAAAGTAATTGCCTCCACCACATCCGCTATGCTTATTATTCTGGCTTCCAAAAGTATCTGCCCGTCCTTAAGCCCGTTGGGATATCCGCTTCCGTTTATCCTTTCGTGGTGCTGAAGCACTATCTGCGCTATAGGCCACGGAAAGTCTATATTCTTAAGCACATCAAAACCGGCCTGCGGGTGCTGTTTAATTATATCGTATTCATCACCTGTAAGTTTAGCTTTCTTATTTAAGATGGAGCCGGAAATGAATATTTTACCTATATCATGAATAACCGCGGCGATATATATTCCCGCTATCCTGTCTTTATCAAGCCCCATTTCCGAAGCAATGGCCGCCGCCAAATCCGCCGTGCGGTTCTGATGGCCGACAGTATAAATATCCTTCTTTTCAACAAGTTTTTCCATAGCCATTATTATGCCGTTCATTATTTTACGTACAGTTTTGGCGCTGTCTTCAAGGATTTTTTCAGTCTTCTTTCTCCGGCTTATATCCCTTATCACGGAAATTATCGCTTTCTTTCCCGCAAAATCTATCATATGGGCGCTTACTTCCGCCTGATAAGTTATATTATCCGCCCTTATCATAGTTTCAAAAATACAATGCCCGTTTTGGGATATTTGTTCCACGGCTTTTCTGGAAATCGCGGTTGCCTCGGGCGGCATAAAATCCGAAAGTTTCTTTTTAAGCAGCTGCCCCCTGCTTAGGCCTATCATACGGCAGGCGACTTCATTCGCTTCCAGTATTCTTCCGTCTGTTTCTCCCGGTAAATATTCATGCACCGTTATCGCGTCATACGCGGTTTCAAACAGCGTCTTATATTTATTAATACTCTCAACCAGTTCGCGTTCAAGTTTCTTTCTTCTTGTTATATCCCTTATTGAAGAGATAAAACCCGTGGGCTTGCCGTCACTGTCTTTCATAACCGCCGAACTTAATTCCACATAAATGGATTCCCCGTTCTGTTTTCTGATACTGTACTCGCTTCCGCTTACAAAGCCTTCAACCAGAAGTTTTTTTATATTTTCATTAAACCTGTCAAGATCTTCGCCGCTTAATGAAATTTTTACGTTTTTGCCCATAAGTTCCGCAACTGATTCCGCGCCGTAAAGTTCCGCGGCGCGTTCCGAAGCATAAATCACCGTGCCGGACAAATCCAATTTCATAACGGCATCAAGCGATGCCATTGCAAGTTTACTGTTCATTTCTTCCGCGTTTTTCAGGGACTGTTTTAAAACCCTGACCTGCTTTTCAAGCTGCTGCTGATTGGACAGTTTTTCCCTTAAACTGTTGATTTCTTCAAGCAGTTTTTTCTCATTAAGTTTTTCGGGCAAAACAAACCTCCAGAAAAAGAATTATAAAGCTGTCTGTTCAGGCGGCTTTTTATCGCAGAAACCATGGAAGGCGCGCCTGAACACCGCTATTTTATTTTAAACGCTTTCTTCCACTCCGGAAACCTTGGGAAAAAAATAACAAATAGAAGGGCGGAAACCGCAAGCAGCCCGTAAAAATCCTGTTTAGTGCCGGCCGAAAAATATAAAACAAGGCCAAGCGCGGCGGGTACCTGGCATATCATAAGCACCGACACCGAAGATATGTACAGCGATGAAATCGCCTGGTTTCCGCCAAGCGCCGCCTTTCTTAAAAAATACTTTTTGATAAAAACACAAATCATATAAACCACCACGCTTAAAACAAGAAATATTTTTTTTAACATGACCGGATCAAAATCAACTATCGTTTTTCCCGCTATTTCCGGCCTGCGGGAAATAAATTCCACTATCCCTGCGTAAAAAAACAGGCTTACAAACAGAATATAACCGACCACCTTTGCCGTTTTGTATATCCTTTCAAGCGCTTCGTTTTGTTCCATCATCTCACCCTATTGTAACGTAGTTTCTTCCCGAACTTTTACTTTCATACATTAACCTGTCCGCTCTTTTCACAATAACATCCATTGCCTCTCCCCTTTTTGCCACTGTAGCGCCTATGGACACGGTTACAGCCACCGCCTTATCGGTTATGTTTAAGGACGACTGCGACACAAGCGACCTTATTTTTTCAGCAATGGCATACAGCGTTTTATTGTCCGCGTCCGAAATAACCGCCACAAACTCTTCGCCGCCCCACCTGCCTACAAAATCTTCCGTCCTTAAATTGGCCGCAAGTGTTTTTGCCACCATTTTTAAAACACTGTCGCCGGCTTCGTGCCCGTATATGTCGTTTACATCCTTAAATTTATCTATATCCATAAACAGCATCCCAAAATCCCTTGCCCATGAATACCTTTCAGTTTCCGCAAGTTTGGCGCCTATCTTAATTTCCGAATACCTTCTGTTGCCTATACCCGTAAGTTCGTCAATAAAAGCAAGTTTTTCAAGTTTTTCAATCTGCATGAACGCGCTCATTTTCGTTGAATTATCGCTGAAGATTTCCACAGCCCCTGCCACCGCGCCGTTATCATCAAAAATCGGGGATATGCGGGTTAATACGGGTATCCTGTGTCCGTCTTTATGCTTTAAATAAATCTCTTCTTCCACAAGCCGCCTTTCTTTCATGGCCTTCACCGCGGGACAAGTGTCCCCGCCGCAAAGCGATTCTCCTTTGATATTGGTATGCACAAGTTTTCGGTCCCAGCAGTGAGTCCCTACAATTTCCTGCGCCGTATAACCCGTAAGTTTTTCCGCGGCTTTATTCCAGTAAGATATTTTTCTTTCGGCATCGCAGAAATAAACAGAATCATACAGGTTGTCCAGTATCTTCTTAAAGAAATCCTTTTGATACTCCACTTTTACCAACTCCTTAAAACAGCGTGCCGCACTCCTGCCGCAGGAAACATTTTTTATGGCTAATATATTATAATTTATCCCCCATTTACTGTCAAACACGATAATAGGCGGAAAAACTGCCTGTACGGCTTATTTAAGGATACTTTTATGATTTAATTTTATGAGGTTTAAACTATTAATTCAGGGCTTTTTTTGCGCCCTATATGGCCCTTTTATCGGACTTTGACAGCCAGTAATCTTCTATATATTTTGCTATCTGTATATAATTTTCTATATCCATTTCTTTGGTAATGTAAAAATTGGCTTTTAACGCATACGCTTTATCAATGTCATTTTTAAGGCTGGAAGATGAAAGTATGATAACAGGAATACCGGCAAGATTTTCATCATTTTTAATCTCTTTTAAGACTTCAAAACCGTCTTTTTTTGGTATTTTAAGGTCTAAAAGCACAACATCCGGCCTTAAACCATCAGCGTGTCCGCCGGTTTTTTTTAATATATTAACAGCCTGTTCGCCGTCAGTGGCAACGCTTATATTGCACTTTATGGCTAATTCCTTGAAGCATTCTTCAATAAGTTTAATATCTGCCCTGTTATCTTCAACAAGTAAAATATCAACAGTTTTCATTTCCGCAGCGGACATTTCCTCATCTCCCATATATTTTTCATTTCCTGATACTATTTATATCACCGAAAAAGGCGCATATCAAGGAAACTAAACATTTATTTTTTTTATTTTTTCCAGCAATATAACCGCTTCATTAAGTGTCTGTTCAATTCCGTCGCGTTCTTCTCCGCCTCTGCTGTGCTTTTCCAGCGCTTCTTTCAGCGCTTTTTCCACCGGTATTATACCCTCTGCAAGATTCCGTATTTCAGACTCCCTGCGGCGGTCTTGTGCCTGCAGCTTTTCATAGCTTTCTTTAAGTTTACGGTCATTTTCTTCCATTTCACTTATAAGTTTGTTTCTTTCTATGGCGTGAAGTATGGCGCGTTTCAAAAGTTCGCTGTCTGTCCTGCCTTTAACAAGGTAATCCTGGGCGCCTTCTTTAAGAGACTTAATTGCCAGCACTTCATCATCCATTCCGGTAAGGACAACCACAGGCACTTCTTTTACTTTATCTTTTACCCTGTTCAGCGTGTATATTCCATTGCTGTCCGGAAGGGTAAGGTCAAGAAGCACTATGTCGGGTTTTACTTTATCCAGCGCCTGAAGCCCGCTTAAAAGGGTGGAAGCAACTTCAAGGTAGAAAGGCGAATTCCTTACCTCTGATAGTATTTCCCAGATAAGCCTTACATCGCCCTGATTGTCCTCTATAAGCAGTACTTTTATATGTTTTTTATTCACTTAAAACCGCCCTGATTTTTTAACGTTTATAGTAAAATAAATAAAAGGTATTTCATTGCGCCTTGGTGTCAGCGCGCTTTCCAAATGCAAGCCAGAAATTGTCTATTCCCTTTACCGCGTCTATAAGGTTATCCAGCCCTGCCGGTTTTGTGATATAGCAGTTTGCCGATAATTCATAAGACTTCAGAATGTCCATTTCTGAATCCGAAGTGGACAAAACCACCACCGGAATCCCGCTTGCTTTTTTGCTCTGCTTAATTTCGCTTAATACTTCCAGCCCGTTTTTTCTGGGCAGATTAAGGTCAAGAATTATGATGTCAAAACCGGTATCATCATCCCTTAACAATATGTCCGTGGCTTCCACCCCGTCCCTTGCGCTTACAATACTGCAGTCAGGGTCAAAACCTTTAAAAATTTCCCTTATCAGGCGTAATTCCGCCGGATTATCCTCCACAAGAAGAATCCTTGGGTTTTTATTGCCGCTAATTGTGTTCATAAAACGCCGCCTTATCGCCAAAAAACAAAAAAATATAAAACATTTCAGCGCATAGTTTTTTTAGCAGCGTAAAACCGGGTAAAATTGAAAACCTAAAAAAAATATATTCCCACATAAGCCGCCCCCTTATCTGCGGGAAGTTACTACATTCACAAATTAATTATATATGAAAAAAAGTAAAAAGTATATTATAAAAAAACGCGGATATATCTGCGGCCGTTTTAAATTTATACCTGCCTTATCACCACCGGCCTACCGCGCCGCCGCCATACGTCTTTTTGCCGTTATTTTCCGGCACGCCTGCAGGCTGTTTTCTTTCTTTATTTTTACCGGCTATAAAACTTACTCCGGCAAGCAAAAACAGAAACAAAGCCCCGCCGATAAGTGAAAAGACCAGAAGCTGCGGCCCTTTAACCCCGCCTTGCCTTGAAAAAGCTTCGGTCATTGCTTTTGCTCCGTTATAAATACCCGCGCTGTAATCACCCGCTTTAAAATAAGGCAGTATTACATTGTTAATTATTTCCTGAAACTTCTGTTCCCCGCTTTCGGCCAGATTGCGCCCAAGTTCCACTTTTAGGCGCCTGTCATTAACAGCCACCAGAAGAAGAATCCCGCTTTCCTGCAGTTTCCATTCGCTTAACGCCCTTGCGGCAAGAAAGTCAACCCCTTCGCTTCCAGCGGCGTAATCAGAAGCATTCCCTATAGTAAGTACAGACGCTTCAATACCGGTCTTTTTTTCAAACCTTTTTAACAACAGCATAATTTCGCCGGCATTCTTATCGTTTATAACCGAAGCGTAATCATTAAGATACCTGCTTTTTCTGTAAGGGACAGAGTCGGTCGAAAATATCACCGGTGCAAATAACAGAAAAACAGCGGCGGCTGCCGCCAGGCGTAATTTCATAGCCGGACACCATTTTCAGAAACAGCGGGAAAAAATTCCATTAACATGTTGCCGGTAAGGCTGACAGCCGCGGTAAGGCCTATTGAAAACTGCCCGTCTTTCATCTTTCCGGTCACGGAATCACTGACGTGTTTCCAGAAACCTTCCGGAACCTTTTCATTAATCCCGTCATCCGCGAATACCACAAACTGCCTGTCTTCGGTTGACACGTATAAAAGCACACAGTTTCTGTCAGCATACCCGTTAAGCCCGTAATTTTCAAATACGGCCCTTGCCCTTTCAAAAGGCGCCCTGCCGGCTTTTTTCTCAATATGCACGCGTATCCTGCCGGTGGTGCCTCTTTCCGCGGCATTAATAGAAGACTGCAGCACTTGCTTTTCCTGCTCTGAAAGTATGTTCTCCGGCGTGATTTTCATTTTTAAATTTTCCCTTCCGTTTCCATGCCAAGCCTTTTAAAAAACAGCGTCATAAAAGCATGGCGTTCTTCTGCAAGTTTTCTGCCTTCTTTGGTATACATCCTGCCCCGGACATGCCTTAATTTTACCATGTATTCCCTGTATGCGGTATCATCCTGTGTGTATGGTTTTGTATTTAATATATCAGCCCCGGGATTGTGCAGTTTTGCCCCAACTTCACCGGCAAACAAAAACGCGCGGCCTATACCTACCGCGCCTATAGAATCCAGCTTATCAGCGTCAAAAAGCACCTTTGCCTCTTTGGTCCGCGGCTTCCTTTCCGCCCGAAACCTGTGACATTCTATACAGTGCTTTATATTTTCAACAAAACCGGGTTCAAACCCGTGCTTTAATAATATCCGCGAAGCTTTTACTGCGCCAAGCAGCGCGTGGTCTTTTTTTCCTCCGCTTTTATCCTCTTCATGGCGGGCTATATCATGAAGTACCGCGGCGTATTTAACGGTTTTTATATCTGCTTTTTCTTTTTTTGCCAGATGAACAGCAAGCCGCAGCACCCTTTGTGTGTGTTCCCAGTCGTGTGACCCGCGTGATTTTTTCAGGACCTGTTCCGCGCCCGCGCTTATTTTTTCAAACATTACATCCAACACATACACCCCTGAAAATATTAAACTTATTTATCACTCCAGCTTACCGCGTATTCCGTAACAGCATCGCCTTTTGTCTTTGCCCTTACTATTTCCACATTAATATCCGTTACCCCGCAGATTTCAAGACCTTTATGCATCCAGCCGCCTATCCTGCTTTCCACCACGGGGCAGATATCCGCAAATTCCACTATCCTTAACACAGATGAATTGTCCCCTGTAACTTCGGACTGCATAACGCTTGGCTTATAATATGTTGAAAAAATCGAACTTGCCTTATTTATAATAAATTTAGCGGATCCCATCTTTACAAACAGCCTGTAAATACCCTTTAACCCATAATCAGCGCTGAACATACCCGAATCCCACGCGCCTTTTTTTAAATCCCCGTTATAAAACATTTCGCCTATCTTTTTTGACGGTTTCCTTAAGGCATCTTCAATCGGATACCAGTTATTGGTGAGAATTGCGCTCTCGTATATTTTTTTTGCCTGCGGGTCAAGGCTTGATATCCACTTATCAAAATTCGATTCTCCAAAAGCCGCCTTAACAAATTCCCTGGTGGAAATAACAGCCGTTCCTTTTACTTCCATTTTAACCTCCCTTTTTTTACCGCGGTAAACATCTTACCTGAATTATACTTTATATAAAGCGCCGGCCTGCAGCTGCTTAATTAACACTTACAAGTTCCAGTTCAAAAGTCAGTTCTTTGCCCGCAAGCGGGTGATTAGCGTCCAGTTTGATTTTGTCTCCGGATACTTCCAGTATTACAACCTGAAACACCTGGCCTTCGGGGTTTACCATCTGAAGTTCCTACCCCGGTTTTGGCTCCATTCCTTCCGGAAGGTTTTCTTTGCCTATAAAGAACACGGCTTCTTCACTATATTCGCCGTATGCCTGCGCGCACGGAATTACAATTGTTTTTTTCTCTCCGGCAGAAAGCCCCAGAACTCCGTTTTCAAAACCCGGTATCACCTGGCCTTCGCCTATTGTGAATTCCAGCGGCTCTTTTCCTTCGGAAGAGTCAAATACTTTTCCGTCTTTTAAGCTGCCTTTATAGTGCACTTTTACTTTGTCTCCGTTTTTTGCCGCTGGCATTATTACCTCCGGTTTTTTTATTTCAGTTCCGCCAGAAAATCCTTCGCTTTTTCAAGGCTATCCATAGCGACCAAATTTTTTCTTCTTGTAAACATAACGACCGCGTCATAAAGGACTTTTTTTATGCCTTCCAGCCCCACTATAGCCGTCATCTTAATAAACGGTTTATTGCCCGCCGCAAAATCCTTAAAAGCAGCTGCTATTTCTTTATTATACATGCTTCCCGAAATATCCAGCAGCCCCAGCACGCTTTCCGGCGGCTGATTGCGTATAAGCGCTTCTGCCTGCTTCATAGTACTCATTACTTCTTCCTGATTGCTGTTTGAAAAATCCATATGAACAATTTTCTTCCCTTTATGATTTATAATTGAAGATCCCGCCATATAATACCTCCATTTTTTACATGCCCTTATTTTATCATGGCTGTTTTGAAAGAAATTCTTTTGCTTCGTCTATACTGTTCATCAGAACAAGATTTTTACGCCTGGAAAAAAGAATCACAGCATCATAAAGCACTTTTTTAATTCCATCAATCCCTACAACTACTGACATTTTTACAAACGGTTTATTGCCGGCAACAAACTCTTTAAACGCCGCGGCGATTTCTTTATTATACATACTGCTTCCGCTGGTATCCGTTATTACATAAACACTTTCCGGCGGCTGGGTTCTTATCAGTTCCACCGCCTCTTTCATTGTGGCTAATATCTCTTCATTAGCGGAATTGGAAAAATCATTAAATACTATTCGCTTGCCTTTATAAGTAATAACTGAAGCTCCCGGCATATAATCCTCCTGAATTTAGTCGGATTATTTTACCATTTGCCGGGAGAAAACTCCATTCTGTTTTTTTTAGAACATTGTGAATTTTATTACTTGCTTACCTTACGCATTTTATAGCAGCTTCATTGTCTTCACCGATGCTTAGACTTATCTCTTCGCCGGTATTTTCACCTATATACTGCTGCGCCGCCGTTATCATTATAGGGAAAAACTTTCTTAACTCTTTTGTCCCGCCTTGATTACTTATCGAGGTTTTCCACAGCTGCTTAAGTTTCTTATTATCCTGCTTTAACTTAAGGTCATAAGCGTCAAGAATTATGTATTTAGGGTACGTGGTGTATACATCCGTCCTTTCCTGATATCCGGTGATGCCGTAATCCGGCGTGTACGAAGTGCTGGATATATACTTGGTGGAACCGTCCTCTTCCTTTATTATATTGGCTATCGTCGTGGTCTCCCCGCCGGTCTGCCCCCAAACCGGAGTGGTGTAAGAATACACATGCCTTTCGGCTTCTCCCACTCCGTATGACATATATATCTCAACGTCGGCTTTATCTATGCTGTCAACCGGGGTGTATCCTTTCTTTTCAAGGGCAGCAGCCACATAACAGGCATATTCAATGAACTGCAGATCGCTTGCGTCTATATTTTTATTGCCGGAAACTATCACAAATTTTTTGCCTGTAATAGCACTCCTGTCATTTATGGAATCAACATTAACTATATACCGCCTGGAACAGCCTGACGCAAAAACAACGGCCATAATAATAAACAAAATTACAACTTTACTTATACGCATATACTCACCTCCGTATTTAATTCCATTTAACTATACCACACGATAATAACCAACGCAATAAGCCTTGACACAGTAGCACAAATGTGCTAAATTAAAGATAAGCAGAAGCAAATTAAGCAATTAAGCTATAGCGAAACTGTTAAACAAATAAGCAGAAACAAATTAAGCAATTAAGCTATAGCGAAACTGTTAAACAAATAAGCAGAAGCAAATTAAGCAATAGCTACTATGTTTTAAGCTTTCGCTTATGCTTAACTGCTTATAGCTTAATGCGCTATGTTTTAAGCTTTCGCTTATGCTTAACTGCTTATAGCTTAACGCG
>JAFGWA010000091.1 GCA_016937715.1 Candidatus Goldiibacteriota bacterium | reverse complement strand
AACGGAAAGATAAGAAAAAAGTTGGATTATGGTTAATATAGAAAATCTAAACAGGCGATAAAGGCAGGTTACTATGAGTGAGAAAACAGATAAACCGGGATATATATATTTATTAGTGCATCCTTCTAATCAGAATTTATATAAGGTTGGAATAACTACCTGGAAACCCGAAGATAGATTAGCTGAGCATAATAATGACTGCAAAAGACAAGCGGGTAAAATTGTAAAGGAAACCGGGCAGAAATGGCAGTTGAAGGAATATCATGCTGTATCAGATATGGGTTGGGCGGAAGAGGTATTTTGGGCATCGACGGCTTACTTGGTAACACCCTATCGCAAAGGGGTTGAAGTATGTGAAATGAAGCAAGAAGAGGTATATTCGGCGTTAGATAAAGCTAAGACGGCAGGTTTACGGCCGCCGCCAAGTTTAAAGCCTGAATCAGACAATATTTATGCGTATACTGCAGAGATGAAAAAACGGTTGCAGGGCCGGGGGATATCACTTGAAGGTTATGTCAGAGACCGTTCCGGGAAGTCTAATTTTATATGCAGTAATGGGCATAAATGGAAAGCAAGGTCAATGGCGATAGCGGAAGGTGAAGGCTGCCCATTTTGTGGTATTGGTTCTAAAGATTTGGAAGAAATCTGGAAAACAGCAAAACTGGGTTATATTTATCTGTTAAAAAATCCGGATAACCCGGGGTTTATAAAAATTGAATTATCATATGATATGAACGTTAATTTTACGTGGGAAGAAAATTGGGAGAGTTACAGATATCGATATGTTATAGAACCCCTTTTAGCCGAGACGTTATTGTGGGAGATGCTGGGAAAACCTCTTCCGCATAATCGTGAACCAATAGAAATAAATTTAAAACTGGCAGAAAATGCGTTTAAAAATCTAATCTTTAAAATGCAAAGCGTTATTGCAGAAGCCGAAAAGGAAAAAGAAAAAATTCAGGAAGAAGATGTCACAAAATAAAAAAAGACAGATTTGGGGTGTATATTTAAAACTTTGGAAGCCGGGTAAAGTTATTATCAGATCCCGGTTGCTTGTCCGTATCCGTTTCTTCTCGTGCGGGAAAAGAAAGTTTGATTTTTAGTATGTGTTTTGCTATATTTAATCATAGGGTTGTAAAAGGAGATTATTCGTGAAAGATATAAGTTATGTGGCTTGGAAAGAAGGCAAATATTATGTAGCTCAGTGTCTTAATGTTGATGTTTCTTCATTTGGAAAAACAATGGAAGAAGCGTCAAAAAATATCAAGGAAGCCGTAGAGTTGTACCTTGAAACAAAAGGTTCAAAACTTCCTGCAGTTGATAACATCTATCTGGGCAAAGAAAGAATACATGTCTAAGTTGTTTTCCTCCAAAGAAATAGCATCTGTTTTGTCTTTGCTGGGTTTCACGCATATATCACAAAAAGGTTCGCACGGAAAATTTAAGAATTCCGCAGGTAAAACCGTCATTCTTCCCATGCCAAAGAAAGAAATCCCCGAAGGAACGCTGAGAAGTATCTTAAGGCAGGCCGGGATTGATAAAGACGAATTTAAAAAACTTCTGGGAAATTAAATTAACCTTAAACTGAAATAATCCAACACCGTGCCTTGACTTAAGGCTTTGATAGAAAAAACACCTATAAAATATAGTAATACTGCTATTTGTCCGTAAATAACAAGAAATGCTGTTTTCTTGCGGAAATAACAGATATTAGCTTAAAATCCATTTGAATTGACATAATAGGGATAATTTTGTATAATTTGTTTAACATAATAAACAAAATCGGACGAATTTGTTCAACATAAGGTGAAAAATGGACAAAAATGTTGTTTTACAGCACAAAATAGAGAAAGAGCGGCTTGAAAACAGGCCTTATACGCCAAGGGAACAGGTTAATGTGTTTAAGGCTAACCTTGAAAATAGCCTGATTAAAATAGTAACCGGGCCCAGAAGGGCCGGTAAATCCGTATTTTGTTTTCAGCTGCTTAAAGGTAAAAAATACGCATATCTGAATTTTGACGACGAGAACCTACTGAAAATAAAAAATTACGATGAAATAGAGCCGCTTCTGCATGAGGTTTATCCCGGGCATGAATATATATTCCTTGATGAAATTCAAAATCTTGAAAATTGGGAGCTGTTTGTAAATAAGCTTCACAGGCGCGGTGCAAACCTGATAATAACTGGGTCAAACGCAAAACTTCTTGCCCGTGAAATGGCAACGGCCCTTACAGGGCGTTATGTGTCCGCGGAAGTGCTTCCTTTTTCTTTTACGGAATATTTAAGCGTAAAAGAAATACCTGTTAAAACAGATTCCGCGGAAAGCCGGGGACGGCTGCTTTCTGCCATGGATGATTATATGAATAACGGCGGATTTCCGGAAACCACGGTTTTTGGTGTGGACGGCGCGTCGTATTTATCCACACTTTTTGACGCTGTTATATTTAAGGATGTGGCAGCCAGGCATAAAGTCCGCGCACCGAAAGAAATATACGATTTGGCTTTGTTTATGGTTTCAAATCCCTCATGCGAATTCAGCTTCAGGCAGATGGCAAAGCAGTCGGGGATGAAAAGCGCGGCCACTTTGATAAAATACGCTTCATACCTGGAAGAATCTTATATATTTGAACTGTTGAACAGGTTTTCTTTCGGTATAAAAAAACAGTTAAAATCCCCAAAAAAAATATTTCTTTCTGATAACGGGTTTATGGCGGCAAAAGGGCTTGCTGCCACAAAAAATACGGGAAGGCTGTTTGAAAATTTAATATACAGCCATTTACGCAGGCAGGGTTATGAAAAAAATAAAAGCCTGTTTTATTACAGGTCTGACAGCGGGGACGAAATAGATTTTGTCCTTAAAAAAGGCATGGCTGTGGAAAAACTTGTCCAGGTGTGCTATGACATAAGCGCTCCGAAAACTTTTGAAAGGGAGCTAAAATCTCTGGTTTTAAGGTCAGAGGAATTAAGGTGTGATAATCTGCAGGTGTTTACATGGGATACAAAAAGTGTTGAAAGTTATAAAGGAAAAAAAATCAGCATAACTCCCGCGTGGGAAGAATTGACTGCAGGGAATTTTAGTGAAAAATGAGTTTTAAGAAATAACAGGGGACAGGCTTTCCGTCTTCAATAAATTTTTGTCTGATTGCAAGTTGAGAAGAATATTTGTATTCCAATTATTTAATGACACATTAACGGAAAATATAAGGCGCGGGTTGAGGATGCGGAAAAAAATAATTAAGGCGGAAATTAATGGATATCAAAGAGAAATCAAGAATTCACGGAGCTGCCGCTATTGTGCTTTTTATAGGGGCGTTCATGTCGGGCGGGTATGTGGTATTTATGGATTCAGTATTGTTTGGTTCCATATACGCCGCGATTATTGTTATGTTTTTTACCGCCATACCGGCAGTTTATTGCTCGAAATGCCCGTGCAGGGACAGGTGCATGCACGTGATACTTGGACCCATCTCAAAACTCCTGGTATCAAAGCCGAACGAGTCCGGCTACACAGTGACGGATGTGGTTTTAACGCTTAGCGTGGCGGCAGCGGCGGTTATAATGCCGCAGCCATGGCTTATAAAAAACATTCCGTTTCTGATTTTTTACTGGATAGCCGTAACAATTGCGGCCGCGGAGATATTCCTTTTTGTATGCAAAGGCTGTGGCAATGAAAAATGCCCCATGAAAAAGATATCAGGATGTAAATAATAAGAAAAGCTGTTCTACTGCTGAAAATACAGAAGCGTTACCGCTTTAACTCCCGTGGGGAAGGGGAGGATATTTAAAACTATGGCAGCCGGTTGAAATCATATTAAATATAAGGTTGCTTGCCTGTTGCCGTATCGATCTTGTATGTTCTTTTTAGTTGACATGTGTAAATTAAAGTTTACAATTTTATTATCATAAAAAACAAACTACCCAATACTATGCTTTGACTCAAAATATTGATAAAACATAGCAAGATTGCTGTTTGTAAATTGAAAAAGCTGTTTTCTTGCTGAAATATCGGAAGCAATATCATTTTATCTCCCGGGGAATAAAATATTTGATTTTTTTGGGTTGCGGACGGATAATATGATAATAAATAAATCCGCCGCGATTGGGGCGCGGATACAGGGAGGATATATGGATGATATTATGCAGATGCAGTATCAGCAGAAAAACGCGGTATTAATACCGGGGTTTGGGCGGCATGCAATTATATTCAATAAAGACAACCTGGTGTACAAAGAAAAGACATACTATTACTCCAGCCTTACATCCATCTTTTATCACTCTGAAAAAATGTCGGTAAACTTTATACCTGTTTTGTATTCCTTTTACTCCGGACTGCGGTTTGGAAAGGAAAAAATAGACATTGTCATTAACTCGCCTTTTTATATAGGCGCTAAGAGAAAGGAGGCGGTGTTTTTTAAGCTTGTTGGCCTTCTTGGCGAATACATTATGCCGCTTATGATGTTGAATATGATAAAAGAGATATTTGAAAACGGTAAAAGCGTAATCATAGGCAATATCACCTTTACAAAAGACGGGTATTCAAAGAAGAAACTTTTTGGCGGGACAGATTCGGTTCTTTGGGGCGAACAGGTATACCTTCCGGTGCCTCACCAGGGTTATATATATGTGTATAAGGACAAAAACGGCAAAGCAAGGGTATTTAAAACTTTAAGAATGAACACGCCCAACGCGGTGCTTCTGCCGGAGTTAGTCCAGCGGGCGTATGACAGGTTTCATAATATTGAAAGATAAGGATAAGTATGAGGAAAGAGGAAAAGACAAGGCGGGGACAGTAGTTGTGTTTAGACGGGGGATAAACTTTGTATTTTTTAACCTAAAAACCGTTTAAGATTGATAGTAAAGAAGAATTTTGTTCAATTTGTTCAACATACTGAACAAAATCAGACGAATTTGTACAACATAAAGCGAAAAATAGACAAAAATGTTGTTATTCCGCATAAAAAAAAATCCGGCACCGTGCCCATATAGCGCAAAGGAAAGCCTTACAATTTGCAAAATTTTTTGACGAGATGCGTTAAAAATTCAGCTGAAATAAGTTGTTTTAGAGTTAAAATAATTAATATTTGACATTTTTGTGTTGAAATGCTATTATTTTAATGGCGATATGTATGAAATTAAGGAGGTATTAACGTGATTCATTCTTTTTCTTTTAAAAATTTCTGTTCTTTTGCAGAAAGGGCTGATATCCATTTTGATAATCAGCGTAAAGATCTGAATAACAATATGATTTGTTCAACTGCAAATAACGAAAAATTAAGCAAAATTCTAATGCTTGCCGGAGCCAATGCTTCCGGTAAAACAAGTGTGTTAAAAGCCCTTGCTTTTATACGGTGGCTTATCAGAGATTCCTTTATAGTTGCCGCGGAAGAAGAAAACAGCATACCTGTCGACCCGTTTAGATTTACTGATGAAAGAGAAATTCCGACAGAATTTGAAACTATATTTGAATGTAATAAAACAATATATAAATATATTGTTCGTTTAAACCAGAATCAGATTTTCAATGAGGAACTGCAGTACCTGAATGATACAAATCATTACAACTATTTATTTATCAGGGCATGGAATGCCGACAGTAAAAAATTTGATTTTAAACATAAACCGGAACTGGGTTTAAATCCTGATGTAATCCTGAACATCCTGCGGAAGAATGTTTCCCTGATGTCTGCAGGCTCGGCGATAAACAACAAATTGCTAATTGAGATATCCAAATACTGGGATAATATGATAACCAATGTGATAAGGCTGGGTAAATTTACAAACCGTTCTGTTTCTGATACGGATTTAAAACCGGCAACACAAAAATATGATAAAGACAGGGCGTTGTTCAAAAAAGTTGTCGGATTTTTAAAGGAAATTGATGTTGGTTTGGTAAATGTTGAAATTGAAAAGATTCAGGAACGCAACAATTCAACGGGTGAGTTGTATACGCTTCCGTTTCCTATGGGCGTACATGAAAGCGGTAATGTGAATTATAAACTGCCTTTTTTGCTTGAATCAAACGGTACAAAAAACATGTATGTGCTTATGGGTTCGATATTTAAAGCGCTGGAAATAGGAGGGATTGCCGCGATTGATGAAATTGAGCTGGACCTTCATCCTCATGCAATACCAAAGATAATAGACCTGTTTATTAATCCGGAAACAAATCCGAAAAACAGCCAGCTTTTATTCTCGTCCCATTCCATGGATATTCTTAACAGGCTTGAAAAAGAACAGGTTATACTTGTTGAAAAAGATAAAAATTGTAAAAGCAGCCTGTACAGGCTTGATTCTATAAAAGGGATAAGGCGTGACGATAACCTTTATGCCAAATATATGTCAGGCGCATATGGCGCAGTCCCAAACATATAGGCAACTATGACGCTGCATCATTCTGTGCAAAGAACTGTAAAAACCACTGTTTTACTTGTAGGAGAGGGAAATACGGAATATGCTTTTTTAAGTTATTTAAAGGGGCTGTATATAGACAGGGGATCATTAAAGTCCGTAAAAATAGAAAATGCGCACGGCGGCTCGCCGGACTGTATTATTCATAGAACCATAAAACTGAATCCGGCAGATTATGATTTTTCTTATGTGGTTTTGGACCCGGACCGGCCTTTTGAAGAAGAAGGTACAGAATTAAAAGTTAGAAAGAAAAAACTTCAATTAATTATGCCCAAGCCATGTATAGAAGCGTTATTTTTAAGAATACTAAATCAGGCAAATATACCGCCGTCAACGCCGGAATGTAAGAGGTTATTCCGTAATTTTCTGCTTGATGATGAAAAAACAGATAAAACAAAATATCAAAAAATATTTTCAAAAGAAATGGTAGAGGAAAGAAGCAACACCCTTGATGAGTTGAAACAAATACTGAATATCTTTAAATAATACCAGGGACCATGAATTAAGGTTAATAGAAAATATTGAAATTTTAAATTGGGGGGAATATCAGAAAAAGAATAACACGACACTGTCAACTAGCGGCTGTCTGTCTCTGACAGTTTTTTAATGCGGTTGATTTAATATTTATATTTGTTATTATAAGTGATAATAAATTATAGCTTTAAATGCTTTTTTTTATTACCGCCGGGGGGCGTTTTTTAAAACATTATAAGGGGAAATATAATGCGTAAATTCTTGTTAACTGTAATCTGTATTTTATGGGCATCATCGGCTTTTACTGCCGGGCAAATGACAATAGGCATGGGTTTAAACGGGGTTTCTGACTGGACAACAGAGTGGCCTTTTGTGGACATAATGAAAATATCGCGCGAATGGTTCACCTTTAACGCGGATTATTCTGACGGCTGGGACACGGGCTATGGCGCGTCAATCCCTTTGGATTCAAATTTATATCCATCTCAGGTGCCTTTTGATCCCGACGGCGCGGGGCCGGCTATACCTCAGGCTGTGCGTACGGTTTGGGCTATTTCTCACCTGCCCACGGGAAATTATACGTTTATATGTGAAGGCACGGGCACGGTAAGCTTTAACGGAAATATGAGCGGTTCATTTACCGTAAACGGGGGCGGTACTTTTACCGTCAGCGTTTTGGGCGACGGAAACGCCTGGATGGACATATCACAGTCGCAGGCCGGGGATAATCTGCGCAATATGCGCCTTATAATGCCGGGCTATGAATCTGTTTATCAGACAGAAAAGTTTCATCCTGAATTCACATCCAGGATAAGCATGTTTAAGGCGTTAAGGTTTATGGATTGGGGCGCGACAAATGATTCAAGTCTTGCCAATTGGGCGGACAGGCCGCATACCGGGGATTATTCATATACACGCAGAGGCGTCCCGTATGAAGTGATGATAGAATTAGCCAATAAGCTTAACATTCCGCCGTGGTTATGCGTACCGCACATGGCAACGGATGACTATATTACCCAATTGGCGCGGCTTATCAGGGACAACCTGAATTCAAATCTAAGGGTATATCTGGAATATTCAAATGAAACATGGAACTGGCAGTTTGGACAGACAAACTATTGTGAAGACCAGGGTGAGCTTCTTGGGTTTCCAAGTTTTTTTGGATACAGGTGGGCTTATCACTGCAAGAGGGCGTGCGATATATGGCGCATTTTCACGCGGGAATTTGGAAACGATACGCGGTTTGTAAAAGTGCTTGCATCGCAGGCCGGGTGGGGGTCGGGTACAGAAGCTGACCCTTATCCCATTCAATTCATGCTGGAAGACGCGATGACAAACCCGCTTATAAATCCCGACGGCTACAGCGCGGACGCGATAGCTATTGCGCCGTATTTTGCGCCGACGGGAATGGGAAGCCTTACTGACACCGCGACCGTGGATCAGGTAATTACTCTGTGCCTTCAGGATATAGACGCAATGAACGCGCCGGGCGGAATGGTGGCAGGGCACAAGGCCGTGGCTGATGAGCACGGAGTGGAGCTGGTGTGTTATGAAGGCGGGCAGCATATGGTACGCAGCGAAAGCACGGCGCTTACCGATACCTTTATAGCTGTAAATAGGGATCCGCGTATTTACGGTGTTTACACTGATTATCTTGATAAACTTGACGCGGCCGGAGTGGGGCTTTTCTGCCATTTTGTAGACTGCGGGGATTTCAGCCGGTGGGGAATGTGGGGAAGCATGGAATATCAGAATCAGCCGGTTGCTGACGCGCACAAGTACAGGGCGCTTGCTGACTGGAATAATATTTCGCTTTCACGCACACCCACGGTAACGGTGACAAATACGCCCGTGTTTAGCGCGACTGCCACACCCACAATTACAATAACCTGCATGGCAACGGCAACCGCCAGCATAACCCCCACGCATGAATATATTTATAATCCCGCCGAAGAAATAAAGGCACAGCCGTCAAACTGCATGGCAGCCATGGGATGTAATAAAATAATGTTTACGGGGCTGCCGTTAAACGCAAAATTATTTATTTATGACATAACAGGTGGGCTTGTTTTCAGCACAAAAACAGATTCCAATGACGGCACATACCTGTGGGAAATAAATAAAAGCCGCAAAGCCGGCCGCATTGCCGCCGGGATTTATATTTACGTGGCCACTGACTCTGATGGCAGGTCAAGAAAGGGAAGGCTGGCAATAATACCGTAGTGAATTAAGGATGAGGATAAGGCAGGTAAAAAAAGTTGAAAGATGATGGCGCGGGTGTTATAATTTTTTAAAATTTTGCCGGCATTCAAAAGGTATTAATAAAATTTTTGAAAGGGGTTTATTATGAAAAAATTAACTGTTT
>JAFGWA010000090.1 GCA_016937715.1 Candidatus Goldiibacteriota bacterium | reverse complement strand
TTTTATTCGGCAAATACGGATTAAAGAAAATACAAGTAAGGCGAAGTCTTGACTTATACGTATTAAAATGATATGTTTATACGTATAGGAGGTGGTTATGACAAAACTTACGCTTCTGCTTGATGAAAAGACAATTAAAAAAGCGAAACTAACCGCAAAAAAGAATAAAACTTCTGTATCCAAAATGGCTGCTTCGTATTTTGAATCCCTTACGGTACAGAACGAAGATAATTATGATGACTTGCCTGTTTTAAAAGAAATTTCCGGTGTAATATACGGAAAAGAACATGATTATAACCCTAAAGAAGTCTACAAAAAGCATATATGGAAAAAATACAGATGAAAACTGTTCTTTTTGACGCCAACGTAATACTGGATATCCATCTTGCAAGAAAGGGTTCGTATAACGCTTCAATGGCTGCGGTAGCGGCGGCAAAAAGGCATGGCCTGAAAACGTATCTGTCATCTGTAAGCATTAGTATAATTCATTATATTATTGAAAAAGAAACAAACAGGACTAATGCAATAAAAATTCTGGAAAAAATCCGGATGCTTTTTGATATAGCGCCTGTTGACGCGAAAACTGTTGATATGGCTATAGTATCTGATTTTAAAGACTTTGAAGACGCGCTGCAGTACTATTCGGCAATCGGCGTAAAGGCGGACTGCATTATAACAGGTAATAAAAAAGACTATAAACACTCAGCCATTCCTGTTTTAGCTCCCGAAGAATTTCAACTTTATTTAAACAGATGATTTTCTGCAGACGTGTTTGCAACGGATCCGTCCGAAAGCGGTAAAAATAACGGGGGATTTAATAAGATTAAACTTTTTATCCTAAAAATCAGGCATAGACTTAATTCTTGTTTCATCCGTAAATCCCTAAATTTCATTGATTTTTAAGTGTTTTAACCATATAATGGGTCAAATTTTAATCGGGGAGATATAATGGCATTTAATGATTATTTAAAAGGCATTTTTAGAGATTGTATGCGGGAAAATTTCGCGTTAGAGCTGAATATTGATTCCATTAAGGTTGATAAAGCTCCCGCCGGGACACACGGTACTTACGGCGTAAATGCGGGTTTTTTGCTCTCAAAAGCCCTAAAAAAGAGCCCTTTTGACGCGGCAGCTTCTGTTGCGGAACTGCTTAAAACCAATAAAAACATAATTGATCCGCAGCCGGTTAAGCCGGGTTATGTGAATTTTTATATATCCCCGGAATATTATTTGGAACAGGTTAAAATGCTTCTGTCAAATGACGGTTTTTTTTGCAATAACCTTGGTAATGGCAGAAAAATAAACCTTGAATTCGTAAGCGCCAATCCGGTCGGGCCTCTTGTCGTTGTAAGCGGAAGGGCGGCGTCCTACGGCGATTCGCTGGGTAAACTTCTGTCAATGTCAGGTTATAAGGTTACAAAAGAAGATTATGTTAATGATTACGGCAGGCAGATGGATTTGTTTGGTTTGTCGCTTAAAGAACGGTATATGGAGCTTTTTGGCACGTCCGCGAATATTCCCGAAGGCGGATATCTTGGGCAGTATGTAATTGAACTTGCGGAAAAGATAAAAGCGGAAAAGGGCGATTCGCTTGTAGCTCAGTATAGGGATAATTTTGACTTAAAAAATAACTATTTCAGACAGATAGGCCTTGAAAAGATGATACAGTGGCAGAAACAGACGCTGGAAAAATTCGGAGTGGCATTTGATAACTGGTTTTATGAATCTGAACTGCATAAAAGTAAAGAAGTGGAAGAAGCTTTTGAAAAAATAGAAAAGCGCGGTCTGTTCAAGGAAGAAGAAGGCGCTGTATGGTTTAAGACAACAGAGTTCGGCGATGACAAGGACAGGGTTGTAAAAAAACAGGACGGGCAGTTTACGTATTTTGCCAGCGACATCGCGTACATGCTTAACAAACTTGAAAAGCGCGGTTTTGACCGTGTAATAAATATACTTGGGCCCGACCATCACGGATACATAAAAAGAATGGAAGCCATTGTGCAGGGGCTTGGATATGAAAAAGATAAACTTGATGTGCTTATCCTGCAGCAGGTTAACCTTATGGAGAACGGCGAAAAAGTAAAGATGAGCAAGCGCGCGGGCAAAATAGCGGCGCTTGATGATTTGATTGACGAAGTGGGCAAAGACGCGGCAAGGTATTTCTTCATTATGCGCAATTATAATTCGCATCTGGATTTTGATATTGAACTTGCAAAGGAACAGTCTGATAAGAATCCTGTTTTCTATGTGCAGTACGCGTACGCGAGGACGTGTGGAATTCTGCTGAAAATAAAAGAAGCGGCAAATAAAGAATATGAATCAAAAGAAGCGGATTTTTCGGCGCTGGAACCGGAAGAAGAGGACATACTGCTGTATATGCTTAATATGCCTGATGTAATAAAAGACGCGGCAGCCAAATACGCGCCTTCCACGCTTGTGGCGGCTATGTTTGAACTGGTTTCCAAGTTTCACTCTTTCTACAACAAGCACAGGGTAATATCTGAAACAGGGGAAGTGTCGCCCAAAAGGGCTGTTCTGATAAAAGCGCTTAAGAAAACTCTTGAAACGTGTTTTGACATAATTGGAATAACGAAAAGGGAGAGGATGTAAATGGCTGAAGATAAGGATTTAAAAGAGATAAAAAAAGACCTGGAAATGGTCATAGGCGAAGTTAAAAATTTAAAGGAACAGCTTAAAGAAGCCAAAAAAATAGGCCTGGAATTTCAGGAACGCTACGAGGAAATGTTAAAAAAAGAAGAACAATTTCTTGGCGAAATGAACAGTGAAATTGAAAGGGAAATAACGGTTGTTGTTATCGGCAATATTAAAAAGACCATAAATAAAGAACTTGCTTCCCTGAAGATGATGCGCCGCAGCATAAGGGCGCAGGTACGCAACCAGATTAAAAAAGAGATAGATAAAGAGATGAAAAAACAGCTGCCTGAAATTATTAACCTTGTAAAGACGGAAATAAAAAATAAATCCGTTGAAATTGTAAGCCAGTTAAGAAGGCAGACGGGAAAGAAACTTGAAAAGGAAGTTATTGAACATGTAAAAGATGCCACCAGTGTTTTAAGGGAACAGAAAGAAGAAAGCGAAAGGCGCGCGATAATTGACGGGCTTACCGGCGCGTATAACCGCAGATATTTTGAAACCAAGATGGAAGAAGAGCTTAACCTTGCCAAGAGGTTCAGAAATAAGATGTCACTGATAATGCTTGATATAGACCATTTTAAAAAAATAAATGACACTTACGGGCATGGAATCGGCGACGTGGTTCTTCAGGAGACAATAGAGGTTGTACGCAGCCAGATTTCACCGGTAGATTCGTTGTGCCGTTACGGCGGCGAAGAGTTCACGGTTATAATGCCGGAAACAGATATTGAATCCGCGGTAAAAACCGCGGAAAAAATAAGAAAAGCAATAGAAGAACACGCGTTTTACGGCGATGATAAACTTATAAATGTCACCATAAGCCTTGGCGTGGCGGAATATCCCACGCACGCTATTTTAAAACAGGCGCTTGTTGAAAGGGCCGACGCCGCTTTGTATGACGCAAAGCATTCCGGCAGAAATAACGTAAAACAGGCAAAAAAAGATGAGCAGAAAGACGTATAAGATGGTCCTGTCATATGACGGGGCCAAATATTATGGATGGCAGAGGCAGGACAAATTTCTGACCGTTCAGGGAATACTTGAACACGCGTTGTTTAAATTTTTCGGCGCGGATATCAAAACATTCGGGGCGGGCAGGACAGACGCCGGCGTTCACGCGTACGGGCAGGTGGTATCTTTCTCCGCGGACACTTTAATTCCGGCAAAAAACTTCAAACCAATTTTAAACGGCCTTCTTCCGGACGACATCAGGGTAATGTCTGTTGAAGACGCGCCGGCAGGTTTAAACCCGCGCTATAACGTAAAACAAAAACTGTACAGGTATGTTATCTGTAATTCTCCGCTGTATTATGCGGTGTACAACGGCCGCAGCTGGCACATACCCGAAAAACTTGATGTTGAAAAATTAAGGCAGGCAGCCGCCGTATTAACAGGCAGGCATAACTTTTTTTCTTTTTCCAAAGCCGGTAACGATACAAAGGAATACACACGCACGATTGATTCAATAAAAGTAAAGAAAAACGGCAAGTGGATCATTCTGGATTTTAAGGGAAAAAGTTTTCTGTACAATATGGTACGCCGCCTTACAGCCATAATTGTCCTTTATGGGCAGGGGCAGATATCCGTGCAGGATATAAAAAAAATGCTGGAAACACAGGACAGGGCGCTTGTAAGAAATACGGCGCCTCCGCAGGGGCTTTATCTTGTAAAAATAACATATGACAAAAGAAACGTTTCAAAACGCTATGGCGGCGATGACGAAGGGGATGAATAATGGGAACTTTTTATATAGCTGACGGAAACTCTTTTGCGTACAGGGCGTTTTTTGGAATGCCTCCGTTGACCACGGCTGACGGCATGGAAGTGCACGCTGTTTATGGATTTTACAACATGCTGCTAAGGATAATAAAAGATAAAAAACCGGACTGCTTCTGCATAGCGTTTGATTTTCCGGGAAAGACTTACAGAAATGAAATGTTTCCGGGATACAAGGAAAAACGGCAGAAGATGCCGGATTCCCTGAAAATACAGATGAAGCTCATAAAAGAAATAGCGGCTGCGGGAAGAATTCCGCTTCTGGAAGAAGAAGGCTATGAAGCGGATGATTTAATAGCGTCCGCCGCGCATGATGCTGAAAAGAAAAAAATGAAAGTGACGGTTTTAACCGGAGATAAAGACCTTATACAGATTGTAAATAAAAACATAAGTATTTTAAGGATAGGCAGGGACGGCGAAACCATACTTACCCCCGAATCCGTAAAACTTAAAATGGGAATAGAGCCGCATCAGATAATTGACGTATTATCGCTTATGGGCGATTCCGCGGATAATATTCCCGGCGTAAAAGGCATAGGCGAAAAGACGGCGTACGCGCTGGTAAAAGAGTACGGTTCCGCTGACGGCATCATAAAAAACGCGGAAAAAATCAAACCGGAGCGCGCTAAAAAATTTATCCTTGCCGGAATAGAAGAATTGAAAATAAGCAGAAAGTTAATTACGCTTAATACCGACAAGACACCCCTTGAAAAGATTGGTTTTAAAAGCGAAGAGTGCACGGTGTGTTCAATGGATACGGCGGCTCTTGACAGGGAGTTTATAAAATATAACTTTAAATCGCTTGTATCGGGCGGACAGGTAAAACAGGAGGTAAAGGCGCAGAAAAAATCAGTGAATATATCCTCTTTTGATGAAATAAAAAAAGAACTTGCGGCAGCTGATACTGTATCTGTTTTTTTTGGCGGGGAAGAAAGCGTGGAAATAGCGGCTGTGTCAGACGGCAAAAAATACTGGCACATGTTCGGTTCTTCATATACCGGATTGCCCGGATATTTAAAAGGAAAAAAAATAATAACCAATTCCGCCAAGCGCATATTCAGGGATTCGGCGCTTGATGATAAAGAAAATATTTTTGACGTAATGCTGGCGTCTTATCTTGTGGACCCGGAAAGAAACTTTAAGGACGCCGCGGGCGTATTTTCGGAGTACCTTGGCGGCACTTTTCTGTCTTTTGATGAACTTGCGGGAAAAGGCGCCAAAAAGATAATGATAGAACTGGCAGAAAAAGAAAATATAGATAAATATGTCTTTTCTCTCTGCGCCCACGCGGAAGACCTTGCGTTTGAACTTGGTAAAAAAATGAAAAAAGCGTCGTTAAGCGCCATGTATTCGGGGATAGAACTTCCGCTTTCCCGCGTGCTGGCTGTTATGGAAAAAGAAGGGCTTAAAATTGACAGGAAATTTCTGCTGCAGCTGATTAAGGATACGGAAAAAGAGATAGCCGCTTCAGAGAAAATGGTATATAAACTTACGGGTGAAGAGTTTAATATAAATTCGCCAAAACAGCTTTCGGTGATTCTGTTTGAGAAACTGAAATTAAAGACGCAGAAGAAAACAAAAACAGGATTTTCCACTGATGTAGAAGTGCTGTCAAACCTTGAAGACGCGCATCCTGCCGTGGCTGAAATTTTAAAATACAGGTCTTTGACCAAGTTGAAAGGCGGTTTTCTTGATGTGATACTGTCCTATATGACCCGCGATGACAGAATATTTCCGTCTTATAATCAGACAGTCGCGGCTACCGGCAGGCTTTCATCAAGCAACCCAAATATACAGAATATTCCGGTAAGAAGCGAAGAGGCAAAGGCCATAAGAAAAATATTCATACCTCTTGACGCGGGCGAAACAGTGCTTAAAGCGGACTATTCGCAGATAGAACTGCGGATAATGGCGCACGTGTCAAATGACAAAAAACTGATAGACGCGTTTAAGAAAGGCGAAGATATTCACACAATAACAGGGTGTGAAGTTTTTGAAGTATCCAAAGAAAAACTTACCCATGAACAGAGGCGTTTTGCCAAGACTATAAATTTTGGAATTATTTACGGAATGAGCCCCTACGGCCTTGCCAAGCAGCTTAAGATAAGCAACTATGAAGCGTCCGAATACATAGACAAATTTTTTGCCAATTTTCCGGGTGTAAAAAAATATCAGCAGGACACAATTGCGTCCGCGCGAGAGAACGGCTATGTGGAAACGTTAATGGGCAGGCGCAGATATTTTAAGGATATTAACAGCGCCAACAGGACCGTAAGGGAACTTTCAGAGCGGGCGGCAATAAACGCGCCTATCCAGGGAACCGCCGCGGATATAATAAAAAAAGCCATGATAGATATTCAGGGCGAACTTGAAAATAAAAAGATGAAGACAAAAATGATATTGCAGGTGCATGATGAACTTGTTTTTTCCGTTCCGGAAAAAGAAACAGCTGCGGCGCGAGCTATGGCGGTTAAACTGATGGAAGGCGCTGCGGATTTAAAGGTGCCGGTAACTGTAACGGTGGGAACCGGAGAAAACTGGTTTGAATGCGGATAAAAATAAGCAATTAAGCAAAAAGCATTTAAGCATAAGCGGAAAGCAATAGCAGTTAAGTTGGAGCAAGCATGCGCGGCGGAAATCCCCGCAATGAAGCGGTTTATCGGCTGAAGCAGCGGGGACATAAGCGGAAAGTAATAAGCAGTTAAGCAATAGGCAGTTAAGCAGAAGCGGTTAATATAAACAGACGGCGGTATGGATGAAAAAAAGCGCGAAAAAAAAGATAATAGCAATTACAGGTTATACGGGTTCGGGAAAGACCGTTGCCGCCAATTTTCTGCGTGAAAAAGGCTTTGTGGTGATAGATGTGGATGAATTTGTGCATTCCATATACGCGCCGGGGTGCGCTTTATATAACGCGCTTTTAAAAAGGTATAAAAAGGGAATACTTGCCAAAGACCTGCAGATAGACAGGAAAAGGCTTGGTAATATTGTTTTTGGTTCGCAAGAGGCTTACAGGGATTTCATTAAACTTGTATATCCGGCTATGAACAAAGCGCTTTTAAAGCATATTAACTGCCTTGATGAAAAGCTTGTAATTCTTGACATGGCTGTGCTGTTTGAAAGCGGCTTTTACAAAAAAACAGATGAGATTATATATATAAAGACGGATGTAAACATCTGGAATAAAAGAGTTGCTCTGTTTAAAAGGAAAAAATATAAGATGATAAAATCATACCAGGTTTTATTCCCGGAGCCGAAAAAGATTGCATATAGCAGGTATATAATTTATAATAATAAAACAAAAAAAGACCTTTGCCTAAAGGTGTTAAAGGCAGTAAATAAAATCAGCGAGGGCTTTAATGGATGATAAACTTCACCAGCAGGAAGAAAAAATACAAAGGATTCTTGAACGGATAAAGGCACTTCCTACGCTCTCTGTTGTTGTGGCAAGGGTAATTCAGGTTGTTTCCAACCCGCTTACTTCTGCTTCTGATTTAAGCAACATAATAATGGTGGATCAGGCTTTAACCGCAAAGGTTTTAAGGCTTGCTAATTCGGCTTTTTACGGTTTTCCTTTCAGGATAAAAAATATCACGCAGGCGGTCTCTATTCTTGGGTTTGATACCATAAGAAACCTGGCGTTAACCGTATCAGTTCATAAGATTTTTACCGGTGATGACAGGAACGCTTTTTTCTCCCATCAGGAATTCTGGAAACACAGCGTGGGTGTGGCTTTGTGCTGCAGCCTGCTTGCCAAAAAAATTAAATATAAATCCCATGAAAGCGCTTTTACTGCAGGATTACTTCATGACATAGGCAAGACTTTCTTTGAACAGTACATGCACGATGAATTTGTGGCGGCGCTTAAAGATTCCGCGGAGAGAAAAATTCCTTTATATCAGTCAGAAAAACAGATAATAGGTATTGACCATCAGGAAGTGGGAAGGATAATGGCGGAAAAATGGAACCTGCCGCACGAACTTCAGGCGGGAATAAATTTTCACCATCACCCGGAAGATGAACAGGAAGAAAACGTAATGGCTACTATTGTCAATGTGGCAAACAGCCTGTGCAATAAAAAAGGGCTTGGCAATTCCGGAGACACGGCAGTACTGCCGTTAAGCGGCGATGCAAGGGCGCTTTTAAACCTTGATGAAAAAGCGGAAGATGAACTTATGGCAAAACTGGACGCGGAACTGAATGAAGCCCAGGCGTTTTTTAACATGACTTCATTCTGATAATAAGGGGATGATAATGGATTCTGATGAAGAAGTAAAGCAGCTTAAAGAATACATAAAAAACCTGGAAGTCATTAACGAAGGGTTAAGGCAGTCTTTTGAAGAACTGACAACCCTTTACAGGCTTGTTGATATTATCGCGGAAGCAAGGACGTTAGAGCGAGTCCTGAATTCACTTCTGGACCTTGCGTCAGAAGTTATTCCGTGCCACGGGGCCCTGCTGTTTTTAACTGATGATTCAACCGGCGAGCTTGATGTGGCTTTAAAACGTAATATCAGCAGAAAAATAGAGAACAAAATTAACCTGCAGAATAAAAAGAAAGTTATTGAATGGGCGTTAAAAAAAGGCAGGACAATAGCGCTGCCTGACATAGAAGAAGAAATTGACGACAGCGACAAGCTGACTTTTGTGCTTGTGCCTTTAATCGCGCATGATAAACCCGTGGGGCTTCTTGACCTGATAACCGAAACGCCGGAAGGCGATATCACCAGCAGGGATTTGTCGCTGCTTACAATTCTGTCCAAACAGGCGGCCCTGGCCATTGAAAATGTAAAACTTTATGAAAGCATGAAAAAGGACGAAGTTAATATAATAAAGGCGCTGTCCACGACTGTTGATGCCAAGGATCATTACACTTCGGGTCATTCCCAGAAAGTGTCGGAGTATGGAACCCACATCGCGGAAGAGCTGATGCTGCAGGAACGGGAAATAGAGATAATAAAATATGCCGGGCTTCTGCATGATATAGGAAAAATAGGAATGCCTGATGAAATTATTAAAAAACCTTCCAAGCTTACCGAAGAAGAATTTTTAATTATCAGGGATCACCCGGTGATAGGCGCGAAAATTATAAAAGAGATTGATTCCCTTGCGGCAATTGTCCCGATAATTCTGCACCATCATGAAAGGTACGATGGAAAAGGTTATCCGGATAAATTAAAAGGGGACGAAATACCCATCGGGGCCAGAATAATTCACGCGGCAGACGCTTTTGATACAATGGTTTCCGCAAGGGCTTACAGGGATATGCTTCCGGCTGAACTGGCCATTTCTGAATTAAGGAAAAATTCCGGAACCCAGTTTGACCCCGTGATAGTGGACGCTTTTATCAGATACCTGCGTAAAAGCGCGGTGTTTAATGGATAGGCTGCAGGTCTTAAATACTTATTATTTCCGTAATCACAGGAATAATGCTTTTATCGTTGTTAATTCGGCCGTTCTGGCGCTTATAAGTATTGCCATGGTGATCCTTGCCCTTATGCTTGACAACCCGTTAATAATGGCATTAGGCCTGTTTTCAATGCTTTATTCATTTTTTTCCATGGGCAAAACTGCCGGCCTTATTTACGGCCTGCTGTATGTCTTTGTGAATTTGACTTTCTTTTTAAGGACAATGCAGGGGGAATCTCCCGTGCCTTACGCCGTATTTGTGGCGCTTGCCGTAATTTTTTCTTATGTGTCAATTAAGTGGATAGAAGACATAGAAATGAAAGAAGGGCAGTATGAATTATGGGAAGGCGAAATAGAAAAAGAACGTATAGAATTCACCGAAAAAATTAATAAAATCCACGGAGTCATAGAAGCCAACAAAGGAAGGATAAAAAATTATTTAAAACTGAATGAAATAGCGCAGAAGCTTACGTCCGCCCTTGACAGAAAAGTTATTGTTAAAATAATAAATGACGGCATGAACAGTATCCTTGGCGACAAGCAGGCTGAATTTATGCTGTTAATCCGCAGCGATGATAATGACATGTTTTATCCCGCGCTTGAAAACCATGAAAACGAGACTTTTATCCGCGGCACAATAAAGGTATACAGAAAAGACCCTTTTGACGACTGGGTTATAAAAAACAAGTACACTCTTATAATAAAAAACATTGATGAAGATTTCAGGTTTAAGCTTGTAAGGCGTGACTGGATTAAGTTTAAATCCATGATAGCCATACCCCTTATAGTCAATACCAAGATTATAGGGCTGCTTAAATTCTATTCTGATGTCCCGAAGATGTTTGACGCGGAAGACGCAAGGCTTTTAAATTATCTTGGAGACCTTTGTACCAACGCGGTGCAGAATGCCATCCTTTATACAAAAACACGCGAACTGGCTACAAAAGACGGCCTTACCGGCCTGTTTATCAGGCGCCATTTTATGGAAAAACTGGATGAAGAGTTTAAAAGGGCAAAACAACTTAGTGAGACTTTTTCTTACCTTATGATAGATATAGACCATTTTAAGGAATGCAACGATACGCACGGGCATACGTTCGGCGACAAAGTGTTAAAAATGCTGGGTGAATTCTTAAAGGATAATTTAAGGGATGTGGATATAATAGGGCGTTATGGAGGCGAGGAATTTGCAGTGGTGCTTCCCAACACCAACCTTAACGGGGCAAGGTTTGTGGCCGAAAGGCTTCGCGCGAATTTTGAAAAACTTATTATAAACGTTAATGAAAACGAGAAAACAAGGCTTACGTTAAGCGGCGGCGGCATGGAATTTAACAGCAGATGCAAACTTGGCGAGATGGTCAATAACGCGGATAAAGCGCTTTATCATTCCAAGGAAAGCGGACGAAACAGGATTACTTTCTGGGAGGATATAAGCGATGAAAAATAGATGGTTGATCCTATATCCCGCTTTTGCGGCAGGCGCCGGCATAATATTTCTGATAAACCGTTTTTTTGGCCGTGATACAGCCGATTACGCGGTTTTCTTTCTTGGAATTATGATTCTGCCCGCTTCCAGGGGAAATGCGCGTGTTCAAATGAATATATTTACAGCGTTCGCTGCTGCCTGCACGGCGGCATTATTTTTCCCCCTTAAGGCATTGTCTTTGCCGGCGTTTATAATTAGCTGCCTGTGGTATCTTGTTATTTATCTTTTCTCGGTCCCTTTCGCGCGCAGCGAACTTAAACTTAAGTTAAGGGAAGAAGAGATAATGAAAAAAAAGAAAGACCTGGAACTTGTCAAGACCAGCTCCGTCAGCCTGGCGGAAAAAGAAGATATGAATGTGGAAAGCGAGATAAAGGGTATCACATCACTTTATACGGCAGCCAAGGGGCTTAGTTACGCCTTAAAATACGACGATATGGCGCAGGTTATAAAAGAAATACTTAAGAAAGTCCTTAAATATAACTTTGAAATAGAACCGGATACGGTTAACGTGCTGCTTATATTTAAAAAAGGGGTTTCTTTTTATGTAGCGTCTTCCATGGGGTATGATGAAGAATATATAAAGGAAAAAGAGAAAGAAATTATAAAATCCGCGGTGTCTGACAACACCGCGCTTGAAATATCTTACACGGCATCCGCTCCGGACAGTATGGATTTTCATAAAAGCGTCCTTAAGGTGCCTTTTGTGGTTGAAAAGAAACTGCTTGGCGTAATGATTATTTCGGGCGACAAAGAAAACCTGTTCAGTGAAAAACAGGTGGAAAGCATGAAAATACTTGCCAACCAGATAGCAATCTCGCTTGAAAAGGTAAACCTGTACGAGGAAATACAGCAGATTTCGGTCACTGACAGTTTAACCGGCCTTTATGTGCACAGGTATTTTCAGGAAAAACTGGAAGATGAAGTTAAAAGGGCGGGCAGGTATGACAATCATCTGTCCCTTGTAATGTGCGATATAGATTTTTTTAAGAAAGTAAATGATACCTACGGCCATCTTGCGGGGGATTTTATTCTGAAAAATATCGCCATAATGCTGAAAAACAACACAAGCCCGGCGGATACCGTTGCAAGATACGGCGGCGAAGAATTTGTAATTATAATGCCTGATACAGAAAAAGAAGCCGCGCATATAAAAGCGGTAAAGATAAGAAAAGAAATAGAGAAAACAAAACTTAATTTTAACGGAACGATAATTAACGTGACTTTAAGCATGGGTGTTGCCACTTATCCGGGCGATGCCATTTCAAGGCGCGGCCTTATAGACCGCGCTGATAAAGCGCTGTATGCTTCAAAGCATAACGGCAGAAACAGGGTCACCAAAGCGTAACTGTGTTTTTGTTTTTAATTTATACCGCTGTTTTTATCTGACACAAAAAACAAACTATAAGGAATGTTTATATATGCCGGATTTTGATGAACAGGATATAATACAGAAGTCAAAGCTGAATCCCGCCGCTTTCGGGGATTTGTTTGAAAAATATTATAAGCCTATATTAAGATACGCGCTTCATAAGACCGGCAGCGCGGAAATCGCGGCTGATATCACATCTGAAACTTTCTTTAAAGCCCTTAATAAAATCCACACTTACAGATATACCGGAGTGCCTTTTTCGGCGTGGCTTTACCGTATAGCAGGCAATGAGATTAATATGTATTTCAGGAAAAGAAAATATGAACCGGTATTATATGAAGACGCGATAGGCGAAGAAGGGGTATTGGATAAAGAGTCAGCGGAGGCGATAGACCATGACCTTACGCAGGCGCAGGAAGAAATTGATAATAATAAGGATTATCAGGATGTTAAAACAGCCCTTTTTGCTATGGATTCAAAATATCAGGATGTAATTGTCTTAAGATTTTTTCAGGAAATGACAGTGCCGCAGATTGCGGAATCGCTGGGCAAGAACCAGGGGACTGTTAAATCCCTGCTTTCAAGGGGCCTTACGCAGTTAAGAAAAAAACTTGAAAAAAGCAAAAAATAAACGCAACGCTTTGCCTGAACCTGCATTATAAGAGTAGGAAAAAGAAAGGAGATGATGAAAATGGAAGAAAAAGACCTGATAGAAAAGCTTAATAAAGCCAGATTATCAGAGATTAATAACGAAACCGGCAGGAAATACCTTAAAAATGCCCTTATAAATTATGCGGTTTCCAAAAACACCGTAAAAAAACCGGATTTTATACACCGCTACGCTGCCGCTTTGTCAATTGCGGCTGTGTTTGCTTTTACAGCGGTTACAATATTTGTCGTGGACAACATGGATGACGGCGATAAATTCAATAAAAACGGGGGCGTATGGTCCACATACAGCGATGTTCATCAGGGCGGAAATTCATACGTCTGGCCGCCTGAATTTAACACTCCAGGTGAAGGTTTCATAATGAGCAGGCCCGGATACGGCAATACCGGCTGGGCTGTGCGTATTACGGGAACCACGGGAAGTGTGTTGGGCTACAACTATAATTATATAGGCGTTGTGGTACGGTTTGATAATAAATCACAGTGCCCGCAGTGCCAGGGGTCTGATATTTCAAAATATAACGGTATAAGGTTCAAGATAAAAGGAAATACCGCGGGAGGAAACGTTCATTTTATTCTTCCGCATGAATCCAATAATTGTATAAAAGAAAGAATGACCTGCGAATCCCTTACCAATTACGCGGATTATCAGAAAGAAATCACGCAATATATAACCGGCGACTGGAATGAAGTTAATATTGTTTTCAGGGACGATTTAAAGCAGCCGGACTGGGCGGGACGTAAATACGCCGCGGATATTGAAGACGTGCTGAAAAATGTCCACTTGTTTAAGTGGCAGCATAAAAACGGCAGCGGCGCGGCGGTTGAAATATGGATAGATGACGTGGAACTTTTTTAGGTAAACAATAATATAAAAAAATGAGTCAAATAGATGTAATAAAAAAAAGAAGGAGGAATTAAAATGAGGACAAAAAAAGCAGTGATTTTGGCAGTAACAGCGTTTGTTCTTCTTTTCTCGGCATCAATTTTTGCCGAGGGTGCCTCCAATCAGAAGCCTTTATGGGGTTTTGATTCGGGCACTACGGAAGGCTGGCACGGCGCAAACAAGTACGCTTCAGCGTGCTCTGTGGCAAAAGGCGCGGAATTTGTAACAGGCGGTACATCAGCTTTAAAAATTAACCTTACAGGGGTCAAGGGCTGGAATCAGGATGTTGCTTTGTTTGAAGGGCCTTTTTCCGCGGATTTTCACAAGTTAAAAGAGCTTACAATGGACGTGTACGTACCTGAAGCATCGGTAAAAGGAATGACTTACCAGGAGATGTATTTTGTAATTTCCGGGAAGGCAAACGCGTGGTACCAGTTAAAGAAGCAGATTAAGCCAGGAATGAATGAAGTTGTATTTCCGATAGACAACACCAAAGTAAAAGGCGAAGTGTGGAAAGTATATATTGTTGTAAACAGCACTGAAGCGTGGTCAGGCCCGATATATGTTGATTCAATAAGGGGCAAACTTTTAGGAGAACCGGCGCAGGTTAAGGGGACTGTTAAGGACAAGGCTTCCGGAAAATCCCTTGAAAAAGCGCTTGTGGTAATCGGCGACCAGCTTTTAAAGACCGACGGTTCGGGAAATTTTTCCGCCACAATTCCTGCCGATGAATATAAAGTTGTGGTTGTAAGGGACGGTTACAAAGACAAGACAATATCTTCCGCTGTTGTTGCGGCAGGCAAAGATAATAATCTTGGCGCGATAGAATTGATAGCGGAAGCGGCTCCCAGGACAAAAGTCTCGGCTGTCACAATAGACGCTTCCAAATCAATAAGAAAGCTTCCCATTGACAAACATAAAATGTACGGCAATAACCTTGCTGCATGGCATCCGGTAGCCGCGTACAGGGACAATACGACCGTTTCAAAGATCAAAAAACTTGGCGTGTCTTTTTTAAGGATACCGGGAGGAGACTACGGCAACCAGTACGACTGGAAGACAGGCGAAGTATATAACTATGACGGCGGGGTAAGCTGGACGCCGGAATTGAATTATTACGGCGGAATGGTGCCGTTTATCAAGAGAATGGAAAAAGAAATGGCAGGCTTTGAAGTAATGCCGATATTAAACGTAATGACACCCGATTCTAAATCAATAGATGAAAGGGTGGACTACCAGATACAGTGGCTTCAGGATATGAAGAATAAGGGTATCAAGTTTAAATATGTTGAAGTTGGAAACGAACCCGACAACAAGCCGCACTGCCTTGGGCCTGCGGCTGCCTTAAAGAAAGGTTCGTCGGTAACGGCGCTTATGAAATCGCCGACATCCAAGAAAGTAACACAGTGGTGGACAAGTATAGACAATGTAAGCAATGTGTTCAACTGGACAACGTATAAAGTTAAGAAAGCATTCCCTGATGACAAGTTAAAATTAATGGGGCCATGCCCGATGCAGCCTATGAACCAGGAAAGGCTTGCGGGCGAACCATGGCTTGCGCCGAAAGAAGCGCCTTACTGGGTTGAAAAGTTCTTAAAGAAATCAGCCAAGTATGTGGACACGCTTGCGATACACGAATACCCGCTTTGGGCAAATAACAACGCCATCGCGCTTTTAAAGAAACCACAGCAGACGTGGCCTGTGTACATGCCAAAGTTCAGGTCGTGGATAAAGAAGTACGTAAACAGCGTGCCTGGTCAGGAAAAGAAATATATTGAAGTGGCGCTTACAGAATGGAACTCTGGCGAGGAAAATTCCATGACAGCGTTAATTGAAAATGCTTTATTCTGCGCTGACTACCTTGGTTCGTTTATGAAAGAAGGCGGGGACATGGCGTTTTTCTGGGATCTATTTACGCAGAAACCTGGACAGGGCGGCGGACACGGTATGTTTGACGCTGAAAATGACCCAACAAACAGGTCATCCGAAAGGGGCCATTACTGGCCTGTAATGTTATACGCGCAGAAGTTCGGTACAAATATGGTAAAGTGCGACTCCAATAACCCTGACCTGTCAGTATACGCGGCAACAGGGGACAACGGAAAACTTACCATCATGGCAATAAACAAGACCAAACTTTTCGCGGCTGACGCGACAATAGCTATATCCGGCACCGGAGTTGGCGGCGGCAAGGCGTATCAGTTCAGCAAGAAAGAATACGTCTGGAGCAAAGATTTGTACAAGGCAATTGTGAACGACGGCCCGTCAGAGATTAACATAAACGGCGGAAAGAACTTCAAGTATACATTCCCGCCATTCTCTGTAACGCTGCTTGAATTAAACAGGTAATATAAATAAGCAATCCCAAAGCCCCGGAGCGCCCGCTCCGGGGCTTTTTTTATTTGTTGTGGTGTTTGTTTTGGTATTTATGTTTTGTCAATTAATGTAGAGACGCAACATGTTGCCTCTCGCTTTTGTCTTTTGTTGTCTTTGTACGTGATGTGCTCCTGCGTGTCCGGTATTTTTGATATTTCGGATTTGTAGTGGTAGGCGTGCTTTTTTAGGGCGTTGCAGTTGATTTGTTCTTTGCCTTTTCTTCCGTCCCTCCGTGCATCTGTCCCTCTGTCCCTCGGTTTTGCTGATCCTCCGTCCCTCCGTGCATCTGTCCCTCCGTCCCTCGGTTTTGCTGACCTGCCAAGCCGCCGCCTTCCCGGGCTTGGGTATATTTTTTCAGCGCGTGCCGCAAATAGGTATTCTTGCAGGCAAACAAACTTGAAATCAACAAGTGTGTTAACGTCATTGGCGGCCGGGAACTTTCGGCACATACGGATTTGCCGGCGTAGCATTAAACCGCTTCTGCCGTATACATAGCAGGTTAGGGCGGCACGCACTGAAAAAACACACCCAACCCCTGTAAGGTGTTAATCTAATTTTCGAATCTCGAATTTCGACATTTTTTGTTTTGTTATTGAATGTATGCAGTGGTAGGCGCGCCTTTTAAGCCGCGGTTGGAGCGAGCCTGCGAAGCGGAAATCCCGGCAATGAAGCGAGCTTGCGAGCTGAAGCAGGCGGGACAGTTTATTTGTTTTTGCCTTTACTTCCGTCCCTCTGTGCATCTGTCCCTCTGTCCCTCGGTTTTTCTGACCTGCCAAGCCGCCGAGCTGCCCAAAAATCCTGCTATAATTATTAAAAGGGGGTAGATGGATAATGAAGGTTTTAATAACGGGCGTTTCGGGTAATGTTGGATATTTTCTGGCGAAATATCTGGTATCAAAGAAAATTCGCGTAATTGGTATTGATAAAAAAGACAACGGGCTTATTAAACACTCAAAATATTTTAACTTTATCAAAGCGGACGTAGCTGACATTATGGCAATAAAAAATATTTTCCGGGAATATAAGCCGACGCATGTAATACACCTGGCATATCTGATGAAATCACTTCATAATAAGGAGAAGGAGCATAATATTGACGTCAACGGCACGGTTAACGTAATGGCCGCGGCTGACAGCACAAAAAGCGTGCGGCAGTTTCTGGAATTCTCCTCCGCGTCCGCCTATGGCGCGTATAAGGATAATAAACCGTGGATAAAAGAAAATCAGCCTTTAAATCCGGGCTGTTACAGATACGGTGTATATAAAAAGGAAGCCGAAGAAAAACTGCTTTCATTTAAAAAAAGGGCGGGGTTAAAGCTTGTAATAGTCCGCATGTGCACGGCAGTGGGGCCGGACGAGCATAAAAAAGGCGGGCTTGTGGAACTTATTGTAAAATCGCCGTTTCTTATAAAGTTCGGCGGCAAATACTGTGATGTACAGTTTATTCATCAGCATGACCTGCAGAGGATAGCGGAAAAGATATTAAAGGATAAAACGATTCATGGAATATATAACCTTGCCCCGGATTCGTATTGTTCTGTTAAAAGCCTTTTACCGGATAAAAAGTTTATAAACCTGCCGGTAATTGCCGCGGAAATAGCGGCATTCATTACCTGGCATCTGCGGTTGTCAAATATCCACCCCGCGTCAATTAAGTTAAGCGCGTACGGCATAATAATTTCCCCGAAAAAACTGATAAAACGCCTTAATTATAACTTTAAATATTCCACGTTAACCGCTTTTAAAGATGTGCTTAACAGCGGTTTCTTAAAACAAAAATAGAAGGATATGTTAACATTATTTTGTTACAAGAACTTTTAAAGAGTAAACGTTGTTTTTATTTTTGTTATTGTATATAATGTACAAAAAATTAACGGAGAAAAAATGAAACCTGTTACAATAAAAGATATAGCGAAAAAAATTGATATCAGCTATTCAACTGTTTCCAGAGCGCTGAATAATGATGAGAAAATCAACATTGATACAAGAAGATTGGTAAAAGAAACCGCCGAAGCCATGTCGTATTTTCCAAATTTAACAGCCCGCGGGCTGGTTAAAGGCGGAGCGGAATCCATTGCTTTTATCAGCACCCGTTTCGCGGCTCCTTTTATTTCAAGTATTTTGGATACCTTTGAACAGGAAGCTTTTTATTCCAAAAGGTATGTTCATGGAATTATACCTTATTCAACCAGAAATGAAGGCGATGTCAGGGATAATCTTTTGAAAAGCATTTTAAAGGGTAGAAAAGCTGATGCTGTTGTTATGCTGACCATAAAACCGCCAAGAAAAATACTTGATGAATATAACAGGGTGGGGATTCCGGTGCTGCTGATAGAAAACAGGATGAAAGGCGCGTATTCAATAACCCTGGATAATAATGCCGGGGCAAAAGCCGCCGCGGAGCATCTGATAAAGAGAGGAAGTAAAAATATCTGTTTAATTGTGGGGGAAACGGTTCAGCCGCCCAGCCGTGAAAAACATATTGCGGCCGTCGAACGAAAAACCGCTTTTTTAAATGTACTTCAAAAACACGGGGTAAAATTAAAAGAAAACTGTATTAATACGATACATGCGTATACGCATGAAGAGGGAAAAGAATCAGTGGACCGTTTTTTGAAAAATGGAATTAAACCTGATGCTGTTTTTTGTGCCGCCGGTGATATAGTTGCTATGGGGGTTATGGAAAGGTTAAAGGAATTAAAATACAGGATACCGGAAGATGTTGCTGTCATAGGCTATGATGACATATTGGCGGCCAGGCATTTAAATCCGCCGCTGACCACTGTAAGGCAGCCGCTTGAAGAAATAGGGGCTATGGCATTTAAAATGATTATAGACGCAATTGACGGAAAAAATATTAAAAGAAAGAGTGTTTTAATAAAACCGGATTTCGTAATAAGAAAATCGGCTTAAAATTTTGAATTTTTTACCCAATATTTGATATAAAAGCCCGCTTTTACACCTTATATATTATATAGCGTTGACAAAGTATTATGCGATATGCTATAAATACCTTATAAAATACATTTTTAAAACGTTTTAAATTTAAAACGTTTTAAAAACAGGTAATAACACAAATAATACTCTGATTTTATAAAGGTTTCTGTATTGTGCAACGTGATTCTGTTTTTTGGAAAAGTCTTCAGGTGTTTTTGAATAGCGGAGATTTAAATTATAAACAGTCGGATTTTGGATAATAAAAGGAGACTGCATATGCGTAAATATGTAACGGCGTTATTAGTGATTTTTATTTCTTTGCCTGTTTTTTCAGCGCCTGTATCACATATGATAACAGTTGATCAGATAGGTTACAGGCCCGCCGCTGATAAATTTGCGATGATAAAAAATCCCATTACCGGACAGGATTCGGCGGTTACATATGTCCCCGGGGCTGAAGTGCAGCTAAGGCGGGCTTCTGATGAAACTGTTGTGATGACTATTCCACTGACAAAATGGAACGGCGGCGCGGAGGATACCGTGTTTTCCGGCGATGCGGTATGGCATGCGGATTTTTCTTCGTTTGCAGTCCCTGGAACTTATCATGTTTTTGACCCGGTTAATAATTATCAGTCTTATAACTTTGAAATAGGTGATACTATATATAATAGAATGCTGGAAGCTTCTGTTAAATCATTTTTTTATCAGAGGTGCGGAACCGAAATTAAACCTGCTAATGGCGGGGTGTGGAGCCACGCTGCGTGCCATATGCAGCAGGCATCCGCGCATCTTTATGACAGCGGCCTTGGCGGCGATCAGGGGGCGGCAAGCGCGCGTGATGTAACAGGCGGATGGCATGATGCGGGAGATTACAGAAAATACGTGACATTTGCCGCGCCTGTGATGTGGACAATGCTGCATATGTATGAATGGTGGCCTGATAAATTCTCGGATAATACAAATATACCCGAATCAGGAAATGGAGTTCCTGATGTATTGGATGAAGCTAAGTATGAAATTGACTGGCTGCTTAAAATGCAGAGAGCTGACGGCGCGCTTTATTCCGGCGTATTTGTCGTGACCGGAATAAACGGGACTAATGACGGGCACGGGGATCCCAGCCTGGAAGACAGGCCGTTTTTTTATGCGAATTTTTCCACTGCGGCGACAGGTACAGGGTGTTATACTTTTGCTTTGGCGGCAAAGTTATTTGCGCCTTACAGCGTTTCGGGCGGGCCGTATGAAGGTTATTCTGCAGTGCTAAAGGCAGCCGCGGAAAATGCATGGTCTTTTCTTCACGCAAATCCAGGAAATATTCAGTACAACCACACAAATTTTCAGAATGCGAATGCGAACAAGTCTGATCACGAAGACCAAAGGTTAAGGGCGCTGTCTGCGGCTGAACTTTTTGCTTTGACCGGAAGTACAGTATACAGGGATTATTTTGACGGAATTTATGATGATCCGGCAACCGCTGATAACGGGTGGCATCAGCCAATTGCGCAGAATTATTTTGAAACAGCCGCCTCTGAAGCACTGCAGATGGCAATGGTATCTTATGCCCTTGCTCCCGGAGCGACAGTTTCTGTTGTAAACGCAATAAAGACTTCGCTTAAAAACGGGATAGAATGGAATATAACATCCAATATTGATGATGACCCATATAAATCACATATATGGCCCGGGCATTATACATGGGGTTCAAATCAATTCAAGGCAGTATGGGGATATATCCCTGTATGGGGTGTTAAGCTTGGCGTTAATCCCGTAAATACCGCTTTATATAACAGGACTGCCGAAGAATATGTTCACTATTTCTTCGGCAGAAATGCTTTTTCCATGAGTTTCCTTACAGGGGATAACCTTGGGACTGAACACCATATATCGCAGTTCTATCACGGCTGGTTCTGGGACGGCTCTGTTTTTGATACGAATCCGGCGCCGGGTTTTCTTTCCGGCGGGCCAAATAATAATTATGAGCAGAATACAACTGACAGCGGCGGAACTGTAATGAATCCGCCGGGCGGGGAGCCTCCCGCGAAATCATACAGGGACTGGAACACAAACTGGCCTGACTGTTCATGGTCTGTAACGGAAAACGGCATATACTATCAGGCAAAATTTAATTTTCTTCTTGCCGCTTTTGCAGGGCCTGTGGGGCCTACTCCGACGCCGACACAAACGCCTACTGACACACCATATGCCGGCACGCCTACATTTACATATACGGCGTCAGATACACCGACAACAACACCCACGTTTACGGCGACTTTTACGCCGGACGTAAATCTATTTAACACATGCGATATACTTACATATAATGGTATTTGGTCAGGGGCAAATTCGGATATAACCTTAAATAGCACGAATGTTTCCGCTATAACTCAGGGTTCGGGAGCGGTTCAGATAAATGTTACCACAACAGCCGGATGGCAGGACGGTGCGGCAATGCTGTCGGGTTTCAGCCCGGGTTTATGGAGCAATGTTGTTGAACTTAGAATGGATATTTATGTTGAACCGGGCAGCGCCCCATGGGGTGATACTGACGCATGGCACTCGCTTGCGCTGTATGCGGATGCTCCGGCAGCTTCTCCGGCGCCCAAGTGGTACAGAAGGATAGCTGCGGACAGTAACCTGACAGAAGGGATGAACAATGTTGTATTTGTAATAGATTTCAGCCTGGACACAGAGGCTGATCCCATACTTTCTTCGGATGTGCTGGACAATCTGCGTTTTGTAATCAGTTCTGAAAACGGAGGCACCGGAACCATTTATTTTGACAATATGGTAATAGTTACATCAGGAACAGGCGCCCCTACGCATACCGCGACGGCTTATGACACGGAAACATTCACGCCCACAGATACACAGACTCAAGTTCCGCCGACCCAAACATTCACGGCGACAGATACAGAAACGCTGATAGCGGCGACAAACACTTACACATACACGCCCACAGATACACAGACAGAAATACAGCCGACTCAAACTTTTACGCAAACGGAAACAGAGACGGGGATAGCATCGACAAACACTTACACATACACGCCCACAGATACGCAGACACAGGTTTTGCCGGTCAATACTTATACGACGACAGAGACAGAAACGGTTATAGCATCGACAAACACTTACACATACACGCCCACAGATACACAGACGCAAATACAGCCGACTCAAACATTTACACACACAGAAACACAGACGGATATAGCACCAACAAATACTTATACTTACACACCGACAGATACCCAGACACAGGTGTTTCCAACTCAAACTTTTACACAAACCGAGACAGACACGGTTATGGCATCGACAAACACTTACACATACACGCCCACGGATACGCAGACACAAGACGCTTCAACCCAGACTTTTACACAAACCGAGACAGAGACGGTTATGGCATCGACAAACACTTACACATACACGCCCACGGATACGCAGACGCAATTATTGCCGACCCATACATATACAGAGACGGCTATGGCATCGACAAATACGTACACATACACACCTACGGATACGCAGACACAAGACGCTTCAACCCAGACTTTTACACAAACCGAGACAGAGACGGCTATGGCATCGACAAACACTTACACATACACGCCCACGGATACGCAGACACAATTATTGCCTACCCATACATATACACAGACAGAGACGGAAACGGCCATGGCGTCGACAAATACTTACACAAACACCCCCACGGATACGTATACACAAATACCGCAGACTCAGACATTTACGCCAACCGAAACATATATGCCGGTTAATACTCCCACATATACCCAAACGCCTGAAATAAATATACATATAGAAGCCGATAACGGCTTATCATCTTTTTTCTATCCAAATCCCGGTGCTCCCGGACTTGAAAGATACCTTGCTTTTAAATTGGAAAATAGTTCTGAAAGTGTTATATGTAATATATATACTTCTTCGTTTCGTCTTGTGGAATCGAAAAAAATACAGGGGCCTTTTGTAAGCGGGTGGAATACCGTAAAAGTCAGCGGCGGTGTGTTTGGCGGGTTGTCAAACGGCGTTTATTATTATGTGTTAACCGCATGCTTTGGGGAAAAAACAGAAAGAATTACCGGCATAAATAAATTTATAATACTTAAATGATTATTTTTTAATTATATGTCCGGTGTAAGCGGAATAACATCAGGAGAATAAATGTTATCAGTATCGTTTTTTCAGAACCGTAAAAAACACGCGGCAAATCGCATTTTGCTGCGTGTTGGTCTTGTTATTTTTTTAATGCTGACTGCCTGTTCAGCCCGGGCTTTTGATACATATGCCGCATGGGCTGCCCCCGGGGGTTCTGTACTTGGACACATGTTTATTTACACCTGTGACTATCCCTCAACGGATTTAAGCCTGCGGTACGCGGCAAGCGCTGATACGGAAATGACAAATATAGAAGGTACGTGGAACGCGGTAGGCCCTTATAGGCCGGTTGCCGTGGTTGGCCCGTTTTCAGAGAGGTATTTCAGGCTGACAACAACATATCCTGTTATATGGGAAGTGGAGGAGTTTATAGCGGGGCATACAGCCGACAGCCATGATATTCTTCCTGCCGCTGATTCAGGAAATGATTATATTGGCTCTGTTTTTCTGACATATTTAAGGGATGATGCAGGAGAAACAACTGACCCCGAACACGGAGACCAGATAGCGGTAATAAACCCGCCTTCGTCTTCAGGCCCGATAACGGTTTCTGTAAGCAGATGGAATGGAACCGATTGGGGCGCTGTTATATACAATTCGCCTTCTATTGCCGCGGGAGGCATCTGGATGTGGAGTCCCGAAGCGGCCGGATTAGGTTATCTGGAGGGAGGTACAAACGCGGCTACTGCGGGGCATTACAGATTTGATGTGTCGGGCGGGGAAGGCATTTTCTGGAAAGGTAATTCATTCGCGCCGGCTTCCGGCGGTAACAGGGATAATGTCATGCTTAACGGCGTTGATGTTAATACGGGAAAAAAGATAGGGACAGATTTGGTGGGCGCGTGTGTTGACGGTGGAACGGCGCCGCATATAGTTGTAAATAATCAGGGTCCTCTTCCGGCATCATTTGAAGTTCTCCGTTTTAATCCGGCGGCTGCAGGCACTTCCTGGCCCGTAAGCGGGCTGAATCCCGCGGGCACGTGGAGCGTTATTGACACAATAACAGGGCTTGCTCCGGGCGGCAGTTATTATATTGACGGCGCCGCGTATGGAAGCGTAGCGGGTTTTTACAGGATTCGATCTTTAAACAGCATTGATATGACCGTTTCATTTGGGGGTTCACTGATTCAGCAGCAATGGTGCGACGGTGATTATCTAATTGCTTCAGACACCCAGCGTCCTTACGGCCATATTTTCAGTTTTGGGGGTAAGTTCTATGATGCGCTTGGGGCGCTTCAGGTCAGGGCAATAGCCCCTAATGCCGGCACAACTGTTACTGTTACGATTACAAGCCCTTCGGGGACTTTTACGGTTCCTTTTATTAAAACAACAACCGTACCGCAGGCAGGCCTTGATTTTCCGCTGCTTCCGTCAGTGGAAGAAAACTATGTGTGCAGGATAGAATCTTCAGATATTATTTACGCGTATGTAATGTCAAATGACAACGCGAAAGGCGAAACTTTCTTTTCAGTCCCGCCACCGTTATATCCCATGCTGCTTGTAAGTAAAAGCGCTGACAGGACAACGGCAAGCCCGGGGCAGACTGTTACATATTCAATAACTGCGCAAAATGTCGGGTCATCTGAACTTACTAATTGTGCGGTGTGGGATACGATTCCGGCGGGAACATCTTTGGTGTATTCAAATCCGGCTTATTCTGCGGCGTCAATACCTCCTTATTATTTATGGCAACTTGGGACGATGGCCGCGGGCACAAAAAATACAGTTGAATTTGCCGTTGTAATTGATTCGGGTTTGGATATGGAAATTAAACATAACAGGGCGTCAGGGACTTCTGATGATACGGAAATTTTTGAATCAAATGATGCGCCTGTTACAATTCTTATTCCCGGATTGAATCTTGAAAAAACTGCTGATCAGGTAATAAGGCAGCCGGGCGAAATTGTTACGTACACCCTTGTTTATTCGGATCCCAGGCCGCCGGTTTTTGCTCCTGTAACCGGACTTAATCTTGAAGTTGCCGGGGGAACCTGCGGCGGGCAGTCAAGGTCTTTAAAATACAGAATTACAAATAATTCAGGGGCGCCGATTGATATATCTAGAATATCCATAGGCGCCTGGGTTTCTGATTCACAGGCAGCCGCAGGCATAGGATTTAATAATGATTACGGAGGAAATACCAGCCCTTATGTCTGGGGCGGGCCTTCGTGGTCGGGGACTGCCACAAAATTAAGCCCCGGAATATATCTGCCTTCAGACAGGCAGGCGGATATAAAAATACTGTGGTATCCAACGGTATCACTTATGCTTCCTAATGCAACCCAGCTTTATGACGTGCAGCTTAGGAATACTGACGGAAGCAACTGGGACAACTGCCTTGATGATTACAGCAGGGAGTCGCTGACTTCATATATCAATAACAGGTACTTTGTCCTGTATTATGACGGCCAGATTGTAAAAGAACAGTTATCGCCCGGTGTGGATGATCCGGATTCCGGAATTGAACCTTATACCGTAACGATATACGATACTGTGCCCGCGGAAATTGATTATTTGGGTGCGGATTCTGGCGGGGCGCTTTTATCGGGAGTTATTTCATGGCTTGCGCCTCTTGTATCTCCGGGTCAGGCAATTACCGTAAACTGGTGGGGAAGCGTAAAGGCGGGGATATCAGGAACAATAATACATAATGAAGGCGCGTATGTTGCGGGCACTGACTTTGGAATTTCGGAAGACGCCACTGTTGAAGTTCCAATGATATACACGCCGACTTCAACAAATACCTGCACCCCGACTTTAACAGTGACGGATACAGCCACTCCCACTTTTTCTCCAAGTTCAACGCAGTCATCCACGGCAACATGTACCGTTACCGGGACTCCGACATTTACCGCCACGCCGACATTCACCGCCACGCCGACATTCACCGCCACTTCAACTCCCACAGGTACCGCGACATTTACCGGCACTTCAACTCTTACCGCTACGGCAAGCCCCACTATAACAATGACTTTATGGGAATCAATGACAAGTACTCCCACATTAACCTGGACTCCGTCTATAACTGTTACTTTCACCCCATCTGTGACTTTAACGGTTACTAATACGGCAACCCTGACATTTTCTGAAACCACAACTGCCACTGTTACCGTTACGCTTACTTCAACTCCTTCGATTACCCACACACCGACAATTACCATGACTTTATGGGAGTCAATGACAATAACCGGTACAAATACCCCGTCTCCGACAGTTACAAATACCGCAACTGCTACGGCCACTTCAACTATAACCGCGACATCAACCCCTACCGCGACAATAACAATAACAAACAGTTTTACTCCCACTTTTACCTCTACAGCTACAATCACACAGACCCTTTGGGAGTCTATGACAATTACACGGACAAATACGCCCACTTCAAGCGCGACAAGGACTTTGACAGCGACAGGTACATTTACATCAACCGCTACTAAAACTGCAACTTCAAGTATTACGGCAACTTGCACCGGTACCCGGACAATAACAATCACGGTTACCGCGACTTTTACATCAACTATAACACCCACAATGACTTATACTCCGACTATTACCCTGACAATACCGGGGCTGCCTGTAGTGCCAAAACTGAATCTATCCGCGTTTGGGGAAGAACCGGAAGTGGGTGCAAGATTCACTTATTCATTAAAAATACATAATGATTCATCTTCGGATATTCATAATATGAGAATTTGGGACAGCCTGCCTGCCAATATCAAATTTGTGGAAAGTATTTTTTCGGAAGATCCTGTTATTGTATCCGGCAATTATGTGGAATGGGACCTTTCCGGTACAGTGTATGAAAATTTTAAGGCAGGGCAGGTTCTTGTTATTGAGTTTGTGGTTGAAATAACACAAATTACTGATAATGACCTTATTATCAATGAAATAACCATTGATTATAATGATCCTTATTATTTTGAAGGAGGGCCATACGGCAGGCACCCAGAAATCACATCCAATGCGGCTATGTATCCTCAGGACAGGGTGGTTATATTTCCCAATCCTTTTAATCCAAGGACAGCCAGGGGGAACGTCCTTAAATTCCTTAATGTTATACCCGGTTCTCTGATAAATATATATACAGTATCAGGGGAGCATGTAACGACAATTAAAGCGGCGTCGATTCTTGAAACCTGGGACGGAAAAAATAATATGAGAAAAATGTGTTCCCCCGGAATATATTACTGGCTTGTCATAAATCCTTACAACAATTCCATAAATAAAGGCAAATTATTTATTGTAAGCAAATAAGCCTGATAAATTTATTTGTATGGATTAGATCGTCAGGCTGATAAATGTGTGGGCGGTTATTTTTATTTAATGGCGAGGGCTGTCATTGCTGAAAATTCAATTTTTTTGTTTCAATTAAGATGAGGCTAATACAAAATTTAGGGGTGTGTTTTAAATGACAGAAAGGGCTCTTATGGAAAACCGTAAACAGTATCGTATTGTATTTGTTTTAGTATTTGCGCTGGTTGCGGTTTTAGGCGGTTTAACAGCTGTTTATTTTTATTTTGAGGAAAAAAGAGATGCTTACAAAGATATTGTATTCAAGGAGAAACACTGTCTCAGGCAGATCAAATACCTGATAGAGAGCCAGATAGAGATGGCAACCGCAGATTTGATGATCTTGTCCGAAATAACACACATGCTTTCGCCTGTAAAATCAAAAAATAAAGAACGTTTGGAAAGGGAATTTTTGACATTTGCCGCAGAAAAAGGCAAATATGACCAGATAAGGTTTATTGATAACAACGGAATGGAAGTTATCAGGGTTAATTACGGCAGCGGTAAACCATATGTAGTGCCTGAAAAAGACCTTCAGAATAAAAAAGGCAGATATTATTTCAGCGATGTTATCGGACTTAAAATCGGGGAGGTATTTGTGTCCCCTCTGGATCTGAATATTGAATACAAAGAAATAGAGAAGCCGCTTAAACCCATGATACGTTTTGGCACCCCTGTTTTTGATGAAAACGGGGAAAAAACAGGTATTGTACTTATCAATTATTTTGGAAGTTTGATATTTGAAGAAGTGCGGCATGAACACCAGTCTAATGCAAAGTTGTACATGCTGAACAGGGATGGTTATTGGCTGTTTGGATATGATGATGAGAAGGCGTGGGGTTTTATGTATGATGACAAGATGGATGAAGTATATGGTAAGTATTATCCTGAAATTTGGGAGAAACTTGAAGGTGTTGCCGGTGAAAAGTCAGTTGATATGCTGATTAATGACAGCCTTGTTATTGTTAAGAAGATATACCCTTTGAAAAGGGCGCAGATTTCAAGCACGGGGCATAAAGAGGCTTTTTCTCCAAGCCTGGGGTACCTTAAAGGGAATGAGTATTTCTGGACTATAGTTATGCAATATGATAAAGATGTTTTAAATAATGCCATGCTATCGATAAAAAGACAGTTTTATATCTCTGTATTTATGGCGTTTTTGATATCTTTCGTAATTGCATATTTAGTTTCAAGGCATTTTTTGGCAAATTTCAGAATAAGAGAATCTAGGAATAATCTGATAAAAGTTCACGGCGAACTGGAACAGTTCGCCCATATACTGTCCCATGATATGCAGGAACCGCTCAGGATGTCTATACTTTTCACTCAGCTTTTAAAGAAAAAGTACAAGGAACAGAATGAGGAAATTGACGGATATATGAATGAAATTGTAAACGCCTCTATGAAAATGAGGAATTTGTTAAACGGCCTTAGGGCATATCTGGAATCAGGCAAAACGGAAGAGTCCGCTGTTAATATTAATAATATTGTTGATGAAATACGCGCGGAAATGGAACTTGAAACCGGAAGAAAAGATGTCGAATTGTATTGTGGTATGCTGCCTGTAATAATAACATCGGGGGCATGCGTTAAACGTGTTTTAAAAGAACTTATAAAAAACGCCGTCAATTTTAATGATAAAAAGACAATAAAGATAATCGTTGAAGCTTCAATCCGCGATAAAAAGATAATTATTTCAGTCAAAGACAACGGCCCCGGTATAGATGGAAATTATGCCAAAAAAGTATTTGAATTGTTTGAAAGGCTGGATAATAAACCGCATGAGTCAAGCACGGGGGCGGGGCTTGCTGTATGTAAAAAAACAGTTGAAAGCCTGGGCGGCAGAATATGGTTTGAATCCAAAAGGGGCGAAGGGACAGCTTTTTATTTTACAATACCAGTTAAAAATAATTGATGGATAAGCGTATAAGATAAGGATATAGAATGCGGAATGAGGCGTTTTTTTATCCGTGAATTTTTTATATGCGGAATTTTTCGGATATAAAATATCAGAGATAGATGATACGTGCGGTGTCTAAGTGTTAATCAAAGATATTTTTAAAAATAAAGAAATGGAAAGTTTCCACGATATTGAAAGCCGTGAAATATGAAAAAACTGCATTGTACTTGTTTTTCGTTTTTAAAAATTGTAAGATGAAGTGCAACATTTGAAGTAACAAAAAGTCCCACTGCTCACTTGTGTTATTATGTTGTTTGTGAGAACGAC
>JAFGWA010000089.1 GCA_016937715.1 Candidatus Goldiibacteriota bacterium | reverse complement strand
GTCGTTCTCACAAACAACATAATAACACAAGTGAGCAGTGGGACTTTTTGTTACTTCAAATGTTGCACTTCATCTTACAATTTTTAACTGCCGCTTAATCCTCTCCCTTATCTTATCCCCTAACACGTACCAGCGCTGGGTTGTGTTCTCCAGAAAAAAGTAGTGCCCTACGTACGGAACAAGCAGTACAAGCAGAAGAAATATTGCCGCAAACAGCCACATATCAGGTTTAAAAGACGCGACTGCCACGCATACAAAAAGGGCTATGCCGAAAGCAAGCGTTACCATAAGATGAATTAACCGCTCGCGCTGTATCTGCGCGGTTTTTTCCGCGTGCACCTGCAGTAATTGCTGCCATTTATATTCATCCGTTTCTTCTAACAGCGTTTCTTTTACCGCAGTTTCATGAGCCTTAAAATATTTTGAAATATCCATACGCATAACTCTCCTTATTAATATAATTGGCATTCCTTACCTATTAATGATACAATATAATCATGATAAATGAAAATGAAGGTTTTACAGGACTAGGCATTGCGCCCGGCATTCTTGATATTCTGGCAAAGTTAAAGTTTACGGTACCCACGCCAATACAGCAAAAAGGTATTCCAATAGGCGTTGAAGGCAAGGACATAATAGGAATTGCCCAGACAGGCACCGGCAAAACGCTTGCCTTTGGAATCCCTATGGTTCAAAGGCTTGCCCAGGCAGAAGGCCGCGGGCTTATTGTAGTTCCCACAAGGGAACTTGCCATTCAGGTCAACGAGACCATGATTAAACTTACACCCCCTTTCAAAATGAAAACTGCCGTCTTAATCGGAGGGCAGTCTATGTCCCACCAGATACAAAGCTTAAAAGCGGGCCCACGTATTATCATAGCCACGCCCGGAAGGCTGCTTGACCACATGCAGCAGAAACAGATTAAACTTAATGACGTCCGTATACTTGTGCTGGACGAAGCAGACCGCATGCTTGATATGGGATTCATGCCCCAGATAAACAGGATTCTTAAAGAGGTTCCTAAAGAAAGGCAGACCATGCTTTTTTCCGCGACTATGCCTACGGATATTGTTAAAATAGCTTCCACCAACATGAAACTGCCCGTACGCACGGAGCTTGCCCCGCAGGGCACCACGGCAGAACTTGTATCACAGGAAATCTTTGTGGTACGCGCCGAACTTAAACTTACAATCCTAAATGAAATATTGAAACAGTACACCGGTTCTGTCCTTCTTTTCACCCGCACAAAAAGGGGCGCTACAAAAGTCACCCGCGGATTAAAGAATGCCGGCGTAGGCGCAGCGGAAATACATTCAGACCGTTCCATGGGGCAGCGTAAAGACGCCCTTGACGGTTTCAAATCGGGGCGTTACCGCGTACTTGTCGCAACCGACATTGCCGCGCGAGGAATTGATGTAACCGGAATAGAACTTGTTGTAAACTACGACCTTCCGGACGACCCAAGCAATTATGTTCACCGTATTGGCCGCACAGGAAGGGCCGGACGCAAGGGACATGCCATATCGCTTGCCACGCCTGACCAGGGCAGCGATGTAAGAGGAATTGAAAAAATTATACGCTCTGTAATCCCGCTTTCCACTCATCCCACGGTTAACACGGAAAAATTCAGCGCGTCATCTTCAGCTTCTAATCTGGTTTTTTCCAGCAGCCGCATGAAAAACAGGGGCAAAAAGTCCAAGTACAGATAGTTTTTATCTTACGTTTATATCATCCAGAAGGCAGGCAAGATTCTTTTCAATTTCAATCCGGCATTCCCCAATAATCCTTTTTAATTCCGATGAAAAATAAACAGGTTTTGTTTCAAGCATGCATATAGTGCCAAAAAATTCACCGTCAGGCCATTTAATCGGCAGCCCGTAATACGATATCATGCTGTATTTCATTCCCGGATTTAATTTCCACTGCGGATGCCTGCCCGCGTCATTCACGCTAAGTTCTTTATTTCTGGCAAGCACCGTTTCACAATACAATCCGGAACCAAGCGGCGCTTTTCCTTTTAACTCATACGGATTTTTTTTATTTGTATTTTTAACGAAAATTTCTATCTCTTTATGCCCTACTTTTGTTATAAGCGCAGTGGAAACTTTAAGCCTGAATGCGGCATCATTCAACATATGCATCCATTCTTTTTCAATTTTCTCCGGTATTTTCGGCTTGTCGGGCGACGTGACGGCTATCCTTACTTTCTGGTCAGTTTCAATCATCGTCACATTCGCATACGGCATGATTATATCCTTTTTGTTTTATTATTTTTATCCCTTATATATAAGTATATCCGCCAAATTATATAAAGCAAGGAACAGGGAAAATTAAATTGGTAACAATAAGGTTGGTGCGCCCGGTTGGAATCGAACCAACGCACATGGCTTCGGAGGCCAATGCTCTAATCCACTGAGCTACGGGCGCAAACATTGCTGCTGCATGGCAAAAAATATATGACTGCCTTCTATAACTGAGCTATAACGTTATGCGAGCTTTAAGCGAGCATACAAAAATCAAGGCTTTATCTTCATAACGTTTCTTCAGGCTTTGCCTGAAACGGGCGCAAACATTGCTGCTGCATGGCAAAAAATATATGACTGCCTTCTATAACTGAGCTGAAACATTATTTTCAAAGTATAACACAAACACTCTATTACACGCCATATTTAAGAACAAAATTAATATAGGTTGACGGTTAACCGCTATTTTGTTATATTTTTTATCACGGTTTAAACAGTAATAATTATTAAAATATCAGGCACTTCCTACCTGGTATAATAATTAAATAGTTGAATAGTCGGGGCGTAGCGCAGCTGGCTAGCGCACCTGCCTTGGGAGCAGGGGGTCGCTGGTTCAAATCCAGTCGCCCCGACCATTTAATTTATGATTTTTTGGCACAAATAAAGTGTGCCCGTAGCTCAGTTGGATAGAGCAGCAGCCTTCTAAGCTGCGGGTCGGGGGTTCGAAACCCTCCGGGCACACCAAAATTATCGGGAGTACCTATGAGACAAAAAAAACACCTTCTTTTATTAATTACTTTCATTTCTTTAATACTCCCTTCCTGCGTTACGCTTTCAGAACACTGGTTTTTCTTTCCCGAACAGTACAGCGACCTGCCTGCCGGCGAATTAAAAGGGCTTACAATTGAAGAAATAAGTTTTCAAACCGCAGACGGTATAACTCTGTCAGGCATTAACATTTCAAACCCCGAATCAAAAGATTATCTTATTTATTTTTACGGCAACATGGAAAGTATTAAAGAAGCATCCAAAAAGCTGCTTTTTATGGCTTCAGCGCATAAATTTAACGTGGTCTGTTTTGACTACCGCGGTTACGGAAAAAGCGGCGGCAAACTTTCCTTTGATAACCTGCCGTCAGACGGCCTTGCCATTTATGATTTCACAGTTAAAAGCTATAAAGACAAAATGAACAAACTTTTTATTTTCAGCCAGTCGCTTGGAACCGTTCCCTGCACCGCTGCATGCGCGCAGAGAAAACCCGCGGGAATAGTTATGGAAGCGCCTTTTACAAGCGCGAAAGAAGCGGTGCCTTTAATGACCGAAGGCCTTATATGGCCTTTTAAAGACCTGATAAAACTTAAAGCATCAGATGAACTTCTGACAAAACCCGACCAGCCCATTGATAACATTAAAAAATTCACATCCCCTCTTATGATAATACACGGCGAACAGGATGACTGCTTCCCCATCCGTATCGGGGAAAAACTTTTTAACAGCGCGGGCAGCAAAGAGAAATACTTTATCCGCCTTGAAAATACCAAACACAGCGATGTTGATATTTTCAAGGGCAAAGCTTTTGAAGAGATGTATAATTTTTATAATTCCCATAAAAAATGAGCACTCAGATAAGAAAGATAATCCACGTGGACATGGACGCTTTTTACGCGTCAGTGGAGCAGAGAGATAACCCGTCATTAAAAGGCAGGCCCGTTATTGTGGGCGGACTTCCCGAAGAACGCGGTGTGGTCTGCGCGGCGTCTTATGAAGCCAGAAAATTCGGAATTCATTCCGCCATGGCAATGGTACACGCGGCAAAACTTTGCCCGCAGGCGGTAATAATAAGGCCTAACTTTGAAAAATACCGGAAAGCTTCCGGCCAGATACATGAAATTTTTCATGAATACACGGACATTGTGGAACCCCTGTCGCTGGATGAAGCCTTTCTTGATGTCACGGTTAATAAAAAAAACATGGCAATAGCCACAGAAATAGCAAAAGAAATAAAAGATAAAATAAAAATAAATACCGGCCTTTCGGCGTCCGCGGGTGTCTCTTTCTGCAAATTCCTTGCCAAAGCCGCGTCTGATTATAAAAAACCGGGAGGCCTTACAGTGGTGCCCCCGTCCAAAGCAATCAAATTTATAGATAAACTGCCCATAGGCAATTTTTACGGCGTGGGGAAAGTGACAGAAAAAAAGATGATGTCTTTGGGGATAAAAAACGGCAGGGATTTAAGGGGAAAAACACTTGAATTTCTTGAAGAAAACTTCGGCGGATCAGGTGAATTTTTTTACCACCTGTGCCGCGCCGAAGATGACAGGCCTGTGGAGACAAACTGGGAAAGAAAATCAGTGGGCCGTGAAATTACCCTTCGCGAAGACACCAACAACCCTGAAATTATAAAAAATACCCTGAAAGAATGCGCTAATGATATATGCGGTTACGCGGCGGAAAATAAGATACTTGCAAAAACAGTCACCCTTAAATTAAAATATCACGATTTCAGGTCTATTACACGGTCGCACACGCTGGAAAGTTTTACAAATAATCCCAAAGAAATACTGTCCGTGGCAGTATCGCTTCTGGATAAAACCGATATTGTAAAAGTAAAAGTACGGCTGCTGGGAATATCTGTTTCCAACTTTAAAGAACCATTTATTGTTGATTACAGAAGCGTTGATATTTAAAACCTTAAAAACGGGATAAGCCCTAAAAGCATACCCGTTATAAAAAGCCCGCCTGCAAGTTTATTAAACCAGAATGCCCACACCACATACCAAAGCGGCCAAAGGTCAATATACCCTTCCGGTTTTGTTTCCGGTTTTTTTGTGGCAAGGATATCCAGAAACTTTTTAAACCTGCCCGCGGAAAAAAAACAGATAAGCGTCAACGGAGGTATTATTTTAAAAAATACAAGTATAACAACTGTTACATAAAACATTGCGGAATTAATCCTTGTAAACGTAAGCGCGTTTTTCCAACCCAGCACCACAGGAAGGGTCTTAACCCCTTTCTTGGAGTCTGCTTCAAATTTATCAAGGTGTTTCCCTAAAAGCACGTTCATTACCACAAGGCCGTAAGGAATTGAAGCCAGCCACGCTTTAACAGGCATCTGCCCGGTCATTACAAAATATGTCCCAACTGTTATCAGCGGCCCCCATATTAAAAATATCGCAAACTCTCCCAGCCCCCTGTATTTTAGCTTAAGCGGAGGCGCCACATAAAAAACGCTGATAAGGAAACCCGCGGCCGCAAAAGCCATTGCCTGCCACCCCACGTTAATAAACAGATATACCGCGGCTAAAAATTCAATAAAACTGAAAATCAACACCGTAATAATAAGCTGCTTTTCAGTGATTAACCCCGACGTAATCGGATGTGGCGCGTACTGCGTCCTTGGGTAATCGGGTGTATCAACCCCCTGTTTATAGTCAAAATAATCATTAATCAGGTTGTTTGAAGCGTGCGCCAGGCACAACGTTAATACCACAATTACAAGATACAGCCAGTTTATTTTGCCGTCATACGCCGCAATTATCGCGCCCACAAGCGCCGATGTTATGGTCATTGAAAATACTTCCGCCCGTGTCAGAATAAGCCACTTGCTTATAAAATCCATTTTAGCACCCTTTGGCATATTTCCGGTTTCCAGCACAGTTTTCCAGTTATTCAGCAGTCCCATATTTTATTGCCTCCATAAATTTTAATATTATCCTATTGTATGGATAATATCTGAATTTGTCAAATAATCAGTACGGTGAAACTTAATAAAAAAGCCTTCCTTATGATATATTTTGACTTTTACTTATAGTGACTATATAATGGCTTTTGACTTTAACACAAAGCGTTTAAAGGAGGGTTATATATGTTTCAACATGACAAAATATGGGTTGGAAAAGGCGATGTTCCGGTTTACCTTCTTCCAAAAATGGCCAACAGGCACGGGCTTATAGCCGGCGCCACAGGCACAGGTAAAACAATAACCTTAAAAGTAATGGCGGAATCTTTCAGCGATATGGGAGTACCGGTATTTCTTGCTGATATCAAGGGCGACCTTGCAGGCCTTGCCATAAAAGGCACAGAAAACCCAAAAGTTGAAGAGAGAATAAAAAAACTTAAAATTGACGGTTTTGAATACGCGTCATATCCGGTAAAATTCTGGGACCTGTTCGGCGAAGCAGGCCATCCCGTGCGCACCACAATTTCTGACATGGGCGCAATTCTTCTTTCAAGAATGCTGGGTTTAAACGACACCCAGTCAGGCGTGTTAAGCATTGTTTTCCGCATAGCGGATGACAGGGGCATGCTTCTTTTAGACTTAAAAGACCTGCGCGCCATGATACAGTACGTGGGCGACCACGCTAAAGAATTCACACTTGAATACGGTAATATTTCCGCGCAAAGCGCCGGCGCGATTTTAAGAAACCTTTTAACCCTTGAAGACCAGGGCGGAGCGCACTTTTTCGGCGAGCCCGCGCTTGATATTTTTGACTGGATACAGACCGGAGCCAACGGCCGCGGTTACATTAATATACTTCACAGCGCAAAACTTTATCAGACTCCCGCCCTTTATTCCACTTTCCTTCTGTGGATGCTTTCCGAACTTTTTGAAATTCTTCCCGAAGCAGGCGACCTGGATAAACCTAAAATGGTTTTCTTTTTTGATGAAACGCACCTGCTTTTTGATGACGCGCCAAAAGTGCTGCTTGATAAAATAGAACAGGTGGTAAGGCTTATACGTTCCAAAGCTGTGGGTGTTTACTTTATCACCCAGAACCCGGCTGACCTGCCGCAAAATGTATTGGGCCAGCTTGGCAACCGCGTACAGCACGCCCTGCGCGCTTTTACCCCGGCGGACCAAAAAGCCGTGAAAGCCGCTGCGCAGACTTTCAGGGCCAACCCTAAATTTGACACCCAAACCGCCATAACAGAACTTGGCACCGGCGAAGCCCTTATATCGTGCCTTGACGCGGATGGAAAACCCGGAATTGTGGAGCGGGCTATGGTGCTTCCACCGCAGAGCATGTTTGGCGCCATAGATAATAACGCACGCGCAAAGGTGATTGCCTCTTCCAACATTGCCGGAAAATATGAACGTCAGGTGGACAGGAAATCCGCGTATGAAATGCTGACAGCAAAAATCAAACAGGAACAGTCCGCCGCGCTTGCACAACAGGAAACCCTGGCAAAACAGAAAGAACTTGAAAAGCAGGAAAAAGAAGCGTATAAATCCGCTAAACGCGCGCCAAAAAAAGAAAAAACCTTCTTTGAAAAAGCCGCAAGCTCCGCAGTGACATCAATAGGCCGCGAACTTGGAAGGACGTTAATAAGGGGAGTTTTAGGGTCTTTAAAGAGGTAATTTTTGACGCTTAAATGCTTAGACGCTTAGTAATCAACCCGGTAATTACGGTAATATGGATTTGTATTCTATCGTAGAGGCGCAATATATTGCGCCTCATTTTTAAACCGAACAACTAAAACAAAACCGAGACGCACCATGGTGCGTCTCTACATTATAAATAAAAATTACTTTCTACCCAGCACCGCGATACTTTCAATGTGCCTTGTCTGGGGGAACATGTCAAATATGGCAAGTTTTTTCATTTCATAAGTATCCTTTAACGCCACAAGGTCCTGCGCCAGCTGTTTTGGGTTGCAGGATACGTATATCATCTTTTCCGGAAGCACTTTGTTTATAAATTTAACCGTATTCTTATGCAGCCCCGCCCTTGGCGGGTCAAGCACAAAAAGGTTTCTTTTGCCGGTATAACGCGGCGTAAAAGAGTCAAGATTCATGGCGTCACAGCAATATGCCGCGGCATTAGGAGTTTTATTTTCGGTAATATTTTTTACCGCGCACTCTATGCCGCTTACGCTGTTATCTATAATCAATACTTCCTTTGCTTTGTCATGCATAAAAACCCCAAAAGTACCCACCCCTCCGAATAAATCCGTAAGCGTGTCATACTCTTCTCCGGCTTCCGCGGCGCAGTACTGCATCATGTCGCAGGTAACAGCCGGATTATTCTGGAAAAAACCCTGGGAGTGGTAATAATACTTTCTGCCGCACAGGTTTTCGGCAAGGATAGCGGAGCCTTTAATAACCACGGCGTTTTCATCAACACTCTGGTCGCTGTTAAATTTGCAGTACCCCACAAGCACATTGGGCACGTCATATTCGGCCGCAAACTGTTTTATAAGCTCCAGGTGTTCTTCTTTTTTATCGCTGTCAGAGTTTAATATAAAGGTTACAGATGATTCTTTTAGGTAAAGGGCGCTTCTTGTGGTGGAGTATCTTAAAGTGCCTTTTCTTGATTTGGTATTAAACACGTCTATCTTTTCTTTATTCTTGTTGAACCACTCTATAACCATTGCCAGCGCCGAATTAAGCCCCGGGTTTGATATGGCGCATTCGCTGAAATTTACCATGCTATAGAATTTTCCGCGGCGCCTTAAAGCCGGCCCGTCGGGCGAAATACAAAAATCCATCCTGTTTCTGTACCCATAACCTGATTTAAAATACACAGGAGTGTCTTCAGGCGCGGGCAGGTGATTGGCATTTAAGATATCCAGCACTTCCCTTTTTTTGGTTTCCATCTGAATTTCATATTTCATATCCTGGTGCGAACATCCGCCGCATTTACCAAACACCGGGCACTTTACGATACTTTCAATCATTATAATTATCCTTTTATTTTAGAATTTATTATCCCCGTCAAGAATTCTTCCAAGCCCGCCTAAAATAGAGCCTTCCCCACGTGAACCGCCTGTCTGCGGCATTGCCTTGTATATCCTGTCAGCCAGCCTTGAAAAAGGCAGCGACTGCAGAAATATCTTGCCCGGCCCGGTAAGATTTACAAAAAAAAGGCCTTCGCCGCCAAAAAACGCGGTTTTTAAATCCGCGTTGAATTCAATATTGTATTCAACATTTTCTTCAAACGCGACAAGGCATCCCGTATCCACCCTTAACTTTTCGCCTTTTTCAAGTTCCATTTCATGGACAGTACCGCCGGCATGTATAAAAACAAGCCCGTCTCCGGATATTTTCTGAAGTATGAAACCTTCGCCGCCAAACAGCCCGGCGCCGAATTTTTTGGTAAACGCTATATCAATGTCAGCCCCTTTTGCCGCGCATAAAAATGAATCCTTCTGGCACAACAGCGTACCGAAAACTTTTAAATCCACGGGAATTATCTTTCCGGGATACGGCGCTGCAAATGCCACGCGGGATTTTTTAGAGCTTTCATTTTTGTATTCCACCAGAAACATGGACTCTCCGGTAAGCATGCGTTTGCCGACTTTGAATATTTTATCCACAACACCGCCTTCTTTTTCCGAAAAAACAGCTTCCATTTTCATGCCTTCCATCATATACATCATGGCGCCGGCTTCTGAAATAACCGCTTCCTTTGGGTCAAGTTCCACTTCCACAAACTGCATATCATCGCCAAAAATCTGATAATCTATTTCGTGTGCCATTTAATCACCCCTCCTGTAATTTTTTATCTATCCGGGCGGCCAGCCAAAAACCCTTCCGCCAAGCACGTGAAGGTGCAGATGAAAAACAGTCTGCCCCGCGTCTTTATTCACATTAAAAACAGCCCTGTACCCATTGTCCGCTGTTTTTTCCTGTTTTGCAATTTTTCCCGCCACATACAGCATATGCCCTGCAATCGCTTCATCTTTCTCTTCAAGGTCATTAATGGTGGCAATGTGTTTTTTGGGGACTACAAGCACGTGCAGCGGCGCCTGCGGATTTAAATCCCTAAAAGCAAGCACAGTGTCATCTTCATACACTACTTCTGATTTAATCTCTTTTCTTGCTATTTTACAAAATATGCAGTCCTGCATTATTCCCTCCGTTTATTTGCCGGTAATCTCCCCGCGCGCAATGCCATTTTCAGCGGATACTATTTTAACTTTTACAATCTCATTAACATAATCTTTTGCGCCTTCTATTTTTACCCTGATATAATTATCCGTGTACCCAAAATAAAAACCGCCTTTGTCTCCGGATTCCACAAGCAGCTCCAGCACTTTGCCAATATATGATTCCGCGAATGCCGCTTCTTTCTGCGCGGCTGTCAATGACAGTTCCTTTGCCCTTTTCTTTTTAATTTCATCGCTTACTTTGCCGGGCATTTTAAAAGCCTGTGTGTCAGGCCTGTCAGAATACGGAAATACATGCACCCTGGTAAAAGGCATTGACTTTAAAAAAGCCGCCGTTTCCGCGTGGTCTTCATCTGTTTCCCCCGGAAAACCCGCGATAATATCCGTGGTAATACCGGCGTCCGGCATTGCCTTAAGTATTTTATTTACTTTTTCGCGGTAAAACGCGGTATCATACCGCCTGTTCATGGCCTTTAATATCCTGTCACATCCGCTCTGCATTGACATATGAAAATGGCGGCATAAAAAATTACCGCTTTCAGCGGCAAATTTTATTATTTCATCGCTAAGTTCCACAGGCCCTATGGAACTTAAACGTATCCGCAGGGGTAATTTAAGATTTTTAATTTTCTCCAGCAGCCCGCACAGCGCGCCGGCTTCATTTCTGTCCGAGCCATACCTGCCCAGATTAATTCCCGTCAGAATTATTTCCCTGTAGCCGGCCTTAGACAACGCTTTAATCTCATTTATAATTTCCCCTTCATCCCTGCTTACAGGTTTGCCTCCCCTTACATATGGAATTTCGCAGTACGCGCAGAATCTGTCGCACCCGTCTTCCACTTTTACAAACGCCTTATTCTTTTCGGAAAAGGTCTCAATAAAAAAAGACGGCGCTTTTACGCCTGAAGATTTTAATTCTTCCGGGTAATGCGCCATGTCATATTTGCCGCTGTTTGGCACAAACCAGTCCACATTTACCGCAATATCTTCAGGGCACTTTCTGGCGGCAATACATCCGGTAAGAAGTATCTTCTTACCGGACGCTTTTAATTTTCTTAACTGCCTTGCCGTATCGCGGTCTATCTTATCCGTGACCGTGCAGGTATTAACAATATACACGTCCGGGTCCGGGCTTTCTTCGTTCCCGGCTGCCAGAAGTTCTTTTTTTATCCTTTCGGTGTCATACTGATTTACTTTACAGCCGTATGTGATAAAACCTATCTTCACTTTATAAAGACCGTTTCCGGTATGTCAAACGCCCTCATTTCATTTGCCAGCGCGGATGTCTCAACGGTAAGCGGCAGCCCTGTCCTTGAAAGGAAACTTTTCTTAAGCCTGCTTTCAAAAACTTTTCTCTTTTCAGCGTCAACTACCGCAAGAATGCTTCCGTCCGTGCCAAGGTTCATCATCCTGACCGCTTTCACACCGTCAGTATCCGCCAGCATGTCCAGAAGTATTTCGCTTTCTTCCTCCACTATTTCCAGCCTTGCCTTCATGTTCTTGTGGGATTCATTCATTATGTCAATAAGCGCGGTTGAATTTCCCGCAAGTATGGCTTTCTTTGCTTCTGCCACCCTTTCATTTTCCGAAATAAAATACGCGCAGCGTTTTCTCTGTATTATAGAAAGCTTGCTCCTGTAATCATCAAATTCTTCCAGGGTTATTTCGTCAAGAGTATCAAGACGCGCGCCGTTTTTCCTCATGATTTCTATGGACTCAGCCACATCCGCCATAATCTGTTTTTTCTTTGCCTCAATTGTTTTTTTCTTTACACCCGAACTTAACACCATAAATAAATGCCCTTTGATGCCAAAAGGCAGCGTTTCAACCGCCGCAGCTTTAATATCAAAATAGGTCAGGTGCCCCGGCCTTCCGCCGATAGACGGTATAAACTTAACCGTATTCTTGTCCCTGCCCAGATAGTTTACTTCGCCCTGCGCGCAAATTTCCGCTATTTCCAGCGCTGACATCTGCCAGTCGGAAAGTTTTCCCGCGATAACAGCCGCTCCGGTTTCAAGCGCTTCCATATGGTTTGACTGAAAAGTATCCGGAATGTCATTATCTATGTACAGGTTCATTCCCGGCACCTTTTTAGACATGCTTTCAAGCATAAAAAGGGTGCTTGCGATATAATTTGCCCAGCCATTATCCTGCTTGGACTGCGCGTCATTTAACATCACCCTGATATTTTCATCATACTTTTTGGAATAAAGATTTACGCTTCTGTCGTTTTCCCTTCTTCTCTGCGCCATCATTATAGCGCTTTTATCAAGGTTTCCGGACAGGACTTTTCCCCTGTTAAATTCATTTGTTTCCCCAAGGATGCCTATGCTTCCCGGCACAATTACCCCTGTTATTTTTTCTTTCTTTAAATCAAACCTTCCCGCGGCAAAAAAATCTTTTGCCTTTTTTAAAAGCTCTTCCTCTGTCATCCTGATTCTCCTTATATTTTTATTTTTCCTATGTAATCTTTTAACGGTTTGTCCTGAAGTGTTTCCGCAATAACTTCTTCAAGGGTGGTCCTGCCTTCTTTCATAAGCCTTATCGCGGATTCCCTGATTGTAAACATTCCCTGATTCCACGCTTCCCTTTTCAGGTCGTTTAATGTGCCTTTTTTAAAAATAATTTCCCTTATGCCCATATTCACGGGCATTACTTCATAAGCGGCCATCCTGCCTTTATATCCGGTGTAATGGCACACAGGGCACCCTTTGCCTTCAAAAAAAGTTCCGCCTTCAAGTATTTCAGGCGGTATGCCGCTTCTTTTGGCCTTCACCAGGTCAACTTCTTTAATTGGTTCTTTGCAGTTTTCGCACACCCTTCTGACAAGTTTCTGAGCCAGAACCGTTACCACCGATGACCCCACATAAATAGGGTCTATATTCATGTCAATTAACCTTGTAATTGTAGCCGGCGCGTCATTTGTATGTAATGTTGACAATACAAGATGGCCCGTTAACGCGGCCTTGACTGATATTGAAGCCGTTTCGTTATCGCGTATTTCACCGACAAGTATTATATCAGGGTCCTGCCTTAAAAACGACCTTAACACATTGGCAAAAGAAAGCCCTGCCACGGGATTTACCTGAACCTGTATTATATGCGGAAGCCTGTATTCCACCGGATCTTCCGCCGTCATGATATTCATATGAGGGTCGTTGATATGCGATATCATTGAATACAGCGTGGTGGATTTTCCGGAACCCGTCGGGCCCGTTATAAGTATCATGCCGTAAGGCGCGTCCAGCCCTTTTTCAATTCCTGAAAACTGTTTTTCTGACAGGCCAAGTTTTGTCAGGTCAAGATTCTGCGCTTCCGAATACAGAAGCCTCATGACTATATTTTCGCCCCACAGGCACGGAAGCGTTGCAACACGAAGGTCAATTGATTTATTTCCTCCGGGAATTTTATACGCTATCCTGCCGTCCTGAGGAAGCCTTTTTTCTATGATGTTTAACCCCGCCATCAGTTTAAGCCTGGATGTCAGAGCCCTTTTAAACTGCACTTTTGGCGGCGGCATTTCCACAAGCGCGCCGTCTATCCTGAAACGCAGAACTATTTTCTTTTCATAAGGGTTAATGTGAATATCAGAAGCTTTTTTATTTACCGCGTCTTCTATTATATAGTTTACGTATTTTACAACAGGGCTGTCATTGCCTTCAATGTCGCCTTCTTCACCCTCGTCATCTTTCGGCTTTTTATCCTCAAGAAATTCAATTTCCATATTTTCAGACGAGAATTCAAGTTCTTTCATTGTTTCATCCAGGGCGTTGCCTATCGGATAATACTTATCAATCGCGTCATTAAGCGAAGTCTGCGTGGTCACCACAAAACTAAGTTCAAGTTCCTGCCCGCCCTTAATGTCATATTTTAAATTCATGGTCAGCGACGGGTCCATCGGGTTTGCCGTGGCAAATATTATTTTACCCGGTTTTTTTTCAATGGGAAGCAGTTTATATTTTCTGGCTATATCAGGCGTCATTACCTTTATAACTTCTTCTTCTATATGTATGGCGCTTACATCCACAAACTTAACGCCAAACTGCATGGCAAGAAAATGATACAGCACGTCTTCCGTTATAAAGCCCAGTTTGACAAGAATAAAACCAAGCGAATCGCTTGTCTTTGACTGTTCTTCAACGGCTTTTTCAAGCTGTTCTTCCGTTACCATTCCCTCTTCTAAAAGTATCTGTCCAAGCTTTTTAGCTTCGTACAATGCATGCTCCTGAAAGTTTATTGTACTTAATCCGCTGATGTTGCCATTATTACCTCTTCAATTGATGTAATCCCGTTTCTCCATTTTTCAAGGGCAACCTGCCTTAACGTCCTCATTCCGTCTTTCTGCGCCTGGGCTGTCAGCGCGTTTAAATCAGCGCCCGCGTATATAAGGTCGGCAAGTTCGCCTGTCATTCCCATTATTTCATAAATAGCCACCCTGCCTTTGTATCCGGAACCGTTGCACTTGGGGCAGCCTTCTCCTTTGTAAAGCGTAATACCTTCAACTTCCTGCCTTTTTACAAGTATCCTCTGCAGTTCATCATCAGTGGGCGAATACTCTTTTTTACAGTTTGAACATATCCTTCTCATAAGCCTCTGTGCCACAACCATCTTTAACGCGGATCCCACATAAATGCGGTCAATACCCATGTCTATAAGCCTCATTATCGTGGAAGGCGAATCATTTGTGTGAAGCGTGGAAAATAAAAGATGGCCCGTAAGCGCGGCGCTTATTGCAATGCCGGCAGTTTCCGCGTCGCGGATTTCCCCGACCATCATTATGTTCGGATCCTGCCTTAAGCACGACTTTAATGCCGCGGCAAAAGTAAGCCCTATTTCGCTGTTCATCTGCACCTGTATAATGCCCGGAAGCTGATATTCAACCGGGTCTTCAAGGGTGATGATATTCTTTTTTATGTCATTTACCGTTGATAAAGCGGAATAAAGAGTCGTGGTTTTACCGGAACCCGTAGGCCCCGTGTGAAGTATAAGCCCATATGGAAGCGTAATGGATTCCTGATAAAGGTCAAGTTCCTGCTGTTCAAACCCCAGTTTTGTAAGGTCAAGCATAAGGTTCTGCTGGTCTAAAATACGCATTACAACGTTTTCCCCGTGTATGGAAGGCAGCACCGAAACACGAAGGTCAATAATTTTATTCTGCACTTTAATTTTTATCCTGCCGTCCTGCGCGGCCCTTTTTTCCATGATATCAAGCCTTGCCATAACTTTCAGCCTGGACACTATGGCGTTTTTATAATGATTAGGCGGGGTGGGCTGTTTCTGCAGTACGCCGTCCTGCCTGTACCTGATAACAGTCCCCTTTGCCGTGGGGTTAATGTGTATGTCCGAAGCTTTAATTTTTACGGCTTCGCTGATAATCGCGTTTACAAGTTTTATAACAGGCGCGGATTCTTCCGTTACAGAAGCGTCATCCTTTCCCGATGTATCTTCTTCCTGGGGCGCCTCTTCATCCTTAAACATTGACTGCAGCCCTTCATCCATGTCAGATTTTGGCGTCACGCCATAAACAAGCGAAAGGCATGACTTAATGGCGCTTTCGCTTGTAATAACAAATTTAATTTCCTTATCCAGCGGAATCGCGGAACGTTCTCTTATTTTGGTTACAAGGTGCTCGTCAGGTTCGGATGTGGCAAAGTAAATTTTATTGCCCTTTTCTTCATATGGAAGGATGGAGTATTTCTCGGCGGTATCTCTTGAAATAACTTTCAGCAGTTCAGGCGGGATATCATGCCCTATAAGGTCCACATATTCAACACCAAACTGGATGGCAAGAAAATAATACAGCGCCTCTTCGGTAATAAAACCCATTCTGACAAGGATACGTCCCAGGGGCTCCCCTGATTTCTGCTGGTCTTCAAGGGCCCGCTTTATCTGATCTTCTGTGATAAGGTTCTCTTCAAGAAGCAAGTCCCCAAGCCTTTTTGCCATTTAGTCTCCTTGTTATCTGGCCTTCCCATAACGCGCGTTCATCTGCGAATCAAATCTCATATAAAAAATCTCTTTTCTTCTTATCACGTGAAAAAAGAACTCCGGATTTTGGCGTTCGCCGGACTCTTTAAAAGCCACTTTGCCCGTGGCGCCGTCATATGATACGGCTTTAAGAAAACCGTTTACGTCAGCATGCCCAAACTTGCCCGCTTTTGCGGCAAGCGCCGCCATATTTATCGCGTCATACGCGTGCGGCAGTTTAACATCCGCTTTTATGCCGTATTTTTTTTCATACGCCGCCAAAAACGGCCTTAATTTTTTTATGCCATAAGGGCTGTTTCTGGCGGTATTTATAAATTCGCACCCGTCAGAAGCTTCTTTTGTCTGTTTGATAAATTTCCTGTCAAAAATAAAATTAGGGCCCGTGAAAACCGCTCCGGTATTTTTCTCAAAACTCTGCCTGCAAAAATTTATGGCTTCATCCTGATTACCGATAAAATATACGGTCTTAATCTTAATTTCCCTTATCCTCTGGATTACATTTGTAAAATCATAACCCGGTTCAAAAGCCCTGATATACGTTGCATCCACGTTGTTTCTTTTGGAAGCGTCTGCGTAAGCCTGCGCCATTTTTTCATACTCTTCATTTCCCGACTGATATAAAACAGCGGCTTTCATGCGGTCAAAGAGCGCGGGTGCTATCCTTGCCATTATAGCCGCGGATTCAGCGTTGGAAGCCGTCATCCTGTATGTGTTTCCTTTTCCGGTAAAAGAAGAGTAATCTTCGCATATTGAAATAAGCGGTATTTCTTTGACTGAATTTACCAGTTCCGCGTCATTAGCGGAAAAACAGCCTATTACAGCCGAAATTTCTTCGTCTGAATTTATTTTATCCTTTGCGCCCGGGTCTGTTTCATTAAAGAAAACCGGCATAAGTTCGTAAGTGCCGTCAGCCGGGGTCAGTTCCGCGCACAGTATTTCCGCGGCTTTGTAAGCCGCATCAACGGACGCGTTAGCCGTGTTGCCGTATATACCTATTTTTATGGTCTCTTTCGCGGACACGTTTATGTATAAAACGGCAAAAAACAAAAGCATTAAAAAAGCTTTTTTCAACTCACAGTACCTCCGGCGTTAATCTGAAATATCATTATAACAGCACGCCATTTCTTGTCAAGTGGCGGCGCTTATCTGTCAACGCAAAATAGAAGTGTCCTATTTTCTGCAAAATAGAAATGTCCGCTTTTCAAAGTACAGCCTGCCAAGAATCCCCGGTT
>JAFGWA010000088.1 GCA_016937715.1 Candidatus Goldiibacteriota bacterium | reverse complement strand
GTCGTTCTCACAAACAACATAATAACACAAGTGAGCAGTGGGACTTTTTGTTACTTCAAATGTTGCACTTCATCTTACAATTTTTAAGTAAATTCCCTTTCAACGTACCCTCCCAATTTTTAATTATTCTTATAATCCCACATATATTTTATTCGGTCAAGCATTTTTACTTATCACTTTTTACTTACATAAAAAGAAATAACTTTTCAGGATATAAAATAATTTGTTTATTCTTGTATTTTTTGTTACTCTTAATAACGCTTAAGAAAACAAACCGATAAATTTTTAAGGAGTTTCATGTTCTGCCCAAACTGCAAACGCAAGCATAAAGCACATCTGTCAGTATGCCCTTACTGCAGCAAATTATCCGCTGAAAAGACAGTGGATTTTCCCACAGTTGTTCTTGCGGTGGTTAAAAGCCAGCCAGAAGAGGACATGCTTATAAACGCGCTTAAAAAGAGTAATATTGAATGTGTTTCAAGATTAAGCTATTTAAACATAAACAGACCCCACATACAAAACATCAACGCCGCAGGGTCAGGGATTTTTTTAACTGATAACTTTTTCACAAAGGAAATACTTGTCAATAAAACTAAACTGGACAAAGCAAAAAAAGTATTGAAAAAGCTTCATGAAGAAATGGGATTAGGTTAATTGCCGTTTATTTGATTAGAGTTTCAAAATTAAACTGATACTTAAGTTACCAACTACCAAGGACATTAACATACCTGTAAATCTCAAACTTACTTGTATTCAAAAATAACAACTTGCGGCGTGTACTAAAAAAATATACCAAATTCATATAAAGAACTCCGAAGAACAAAAGTAATAACAACTGCCACGCCTTAAAAGACGCGCCTACCAGGTCAAAAAAACTAATGAAATACAACTACCGCGGGCTAAAGACCCGCGTCTACCACTTCTTAAATCCAAAAAAACACTTCATAAAAACAGATATCATATTTATTTAAACAAGAAAAGTAATTAAAACCCATTTTGGTTATAAAAAATGAGACGCAATATATTGCGTCTCTACTTTAAAGACCGAAACCCAAACCTAATTTGCCAGTTTAATGGCGGTGGAGATTCCTGCCAGGTCGTGGGTGTTTAATACGCGTTTGCCGCTGTCGGCTTTTCTTGCCAGCCTGCCTAGAAACGTACCGCAGCCCAGTTCCACAAAGGTATTAATGCAGTTTTTCATCATGTTGTGTATTATCAGGTCATTCCTTGACGGCATATACAGATAATCAAATATAGTTTTTTTAATTTCCGCGGCGTTATCGTACATATCCCCTTTTACCTGGCTGTACATTTTAAACGCCGGTTTATCCACTTTTATAACTTCATTTTTAACCGCTTCTCCGAATTCGGCGGTTAATTTATCCGCGGCTTCTTTAAATATATAAAGGCCGGACAGTTCTTCATAAGGAAGGTCAATTACTGAAGCACCCAGTTTTTTAAATGCTTCTATCAGTTTTTCCTTTAATTTAGATTCCACCGCCACAGTGGCGCTGTCACCGGAGTTATATGAAGTTATACCGCATTTTACCGCCCTGTTTATTTCCCCGCATACCTGCGCGGTTTTAGCGGTATCAAGGGTATTTATAAGCAGCTGTGAAAACTGCGCGGAGCCAAGCGCTTCTTTAAATAAAATATTTTTTCTGTAAATAAACGCCATGGCGTCTTCAAATTCAAATGTGCCGGCGCACGCGTGCGCAATAAGCTCTCCGGAGCGAAACCCCATTATCTGTTCCGGTATCACCTTCTTTTCCTTTAACACTTCAAACATCCCCGCCTGATACGCGCCGTTAAATATTGTGCCGTTTTCAGGTTTCTGCAGCTCTTCCTGCGGCCCTATAAACGCAAGTTTATTAATTTTTATATCCGGCATCTTTTTTTCCACTCGGTCAAAGAACTGCCGCATGGCCCACATGCTGTCATACACCTTGCGCCCCGCGCCCACATACTGATAACCGGCGGCGGTAAACAGGTATCCAATCGCCGCCATTATTATTTACCGGCCTTTTTCTTCTTTTTAATCACAAGCATCCCGTAATTTCCAAAAGGCAGATTTATTTTTTCAAGCAGGTCGTCAACCCACTGCACATAATGCGCAAACCTTAAAGGAAGAAATAAGGAGTATTTAACTGATATCTCAATATTATCTATTTCATTAAGCAGATTTTTCTCACACAGTTTTATAAGTTCGCCGCCTGAAAAGAATCTGGCATCCTTATACAGCCCCTCCCTGTTAAACTGCCTTAAAAGGTTGGTGACCCCTGTCCTGTTCAAAAAACCAATCCCCACTTTTCCGCGGGACACCCGAAAAGCCTCTAAAAGCGCCTTTGATTTATCATCCACGTATTCAAACGTGGTCATGAAAACTACGGAATCAAAACTTGCATCTTCAAACGGCAGTTTTTCGGCAAAACCGGTAATTACCCTTTTCCCGTCAATTCCTTCTTTCTGCCTTGCAAGCTTATTTAATTCTTCCACCGGCTCTATGCCGGTCGGTTCAAGCCCCAGTTCCTGCAGATACCTTAAATGCCTGCCGGTTCCCGAACCCACCTGAAGTATTTTTTCCCCTGTTTTTAAATGCAGGCATGTAATCATAAGTTCTTTTATTTTTTCGTCAAAGTACAGGCCCTGGGGCGTCATTATCCATTTTTCATACTGGTCGGTTAAATTGCGCGTTACAGCCACTTTTAGTTTTCTCCTTTATTGTGCAAAATCTTTCCTGTAAAGTTCCGTATATTCCGGGCCGTCGGGATTTAAATCGCTTTTATACAACACCACACAGCCCGCAGTTGATGTGCCGCTTACTTTAATTTCACCCTGCACTTTAGTGATATCCGCCATCTTCCTGCTTCTTGCCACCGTGATGTGCGGGATATATTCCTGTTTTTCCCCGGCAAACGCCATGGCACGCAGTTCTTTTTCCAGAATTTTAAAAATTGCCGATATGGCCGGTGCGCCTTCCCCGCAGTTTAACCATACAACAGACGCTTTGTCCGGCGAAGGAAAAGCTGATATGACCCCGGGTTTTATCACAAACGGCTTTATGCCTTCACAGCTTTTATCTATAATTTCTTTTATCATATCCAGTTTTCTTTCCGGGGTATTGCCGATAAATTTTAACGTGACATGAAGATGGTCCGGCTTTACAACCTTAATACCTTCAATCTGTTTTAACACCCCTTCAAAAGAGCCTATTTCTTCCTTTAATTCCTGCTGCAGCGGGATTCCGATAAAAATCCGCACTAAAGCCGGCGGTGCCTTTTTTAATTTCCCTTTGCCCAATTTATCACATCCCTCATTCCTTCTTCAAACGGTATTTCAGGTTTCCATTTAAGAAGTTTTGCCGCCTTGGAAATGTCAGCCTGCATGTGGCGCTGGTCTCCCGGCCTTGCGTCAAAATATTTTACGGAATACTTTTTTGGGTCATACCCGAATATTTTTATTATGTATTTTACAAGTTCATTGACAGACACCCTGATTCCGGAGCCAAGGTTAAAAACCTCTCCGTAGGATTTGGGATTGTCAATCGCGCCTATCCACGCTCTGCAGACGTCTTTTATGTGCACGTAATCGCGCGACTGTTTTCCGTCGCCAAAAATCTTTACCTGTTCATTCCTTAGGACATTACCGATAAATATGGAAACCACACCCTGATACGGGTTGGTTAAAGACTGCCTGCGGCCGTAGACATTGAACATGCGGAAAGCTGTGGCATTGAATTTAAACGGCAGGTCATTTCTTAACCCGGTGGCAAGCACGTACCTTTCGCCGGAATATTTTGTAATGCCGTAATAGGCAATTGGCCTTGTAGCCATGGTCTCTTTTACCGGTATCGCGTCAGGAATACCGTAAGAGGTCATTGAAGACGCGTAAAGAAAGCGCGCGGTTTTGTGTTTTATTGCCGCGTTTATCATATTGACCGTGCCTAAAGTGTTTGTCAGAAGGTCTGTTGCCGGGTCATCAAAAGATTTAATAGTGGACGCGCACCCGGCTATGTGAATAACGGCATGAATTTTATCCTTAAAACACTTTTCTATGTCAGACGGATTTTTTACGTCGCCTTTTATGAATTTCGCCTTTGGATTTATGTAACCTTTGTCCCCTGTGGAAAGGTTGTCAAATACGGTAACGCTGTACCCTTTTTTAATAAGTTCATCCGCCATATTGGAACCAATAAAACCCGCCCCGCCGGTAACTAAAATTCTCTTATTTTTCATATACCCTCCGTTTTAAATAATCCCAAGCCTAAGTTTCCATACAATCACAGCCGCTTCCATTATTACGCCATGCGACATTTTAGAGCTTCCTGAATGGCGGTCAACAAATATGATAGGAGTTTCCTTTATCTTAAACCCTTTTTTCCACGCCTTGTAATGCATCTCTATCTGAAAAGCGTACCCGTCTGAATGTATTTTATTCAGGTCAATAGATTCAAGTACTTCCCTTTTGAAACATTTAAACCCGCTTGTACAGTCGGTTAACGGCAGCCCCGTAATTGTACGCGCGTACCAGCCGGCGAATTTGGAAAGCATAAGCCTTCTTATAGGCCAGTTGACCACGCTTACACCGTTTATATAGCGCGAGCCTATTACAAGGTCGCTGTTTTTTATTTCTTCAAAGAAATTTTTAAGGTACTGCGGGTCGTGGGAAAAATCCGCGTCCATTTCAAAAATATAATCGTATTTATGCTTTAACGCGTACTTAAACCCTTCCACATACGCGGTGCCAAGCCCTAATTTGCCTTTGCGTTCAATAAGTTTTATGGCGCTGTCTTTTTTCATAAGGGAACCCACCGCTTTGCCCGTACCGTCAGGCGACGCGTCATCCACCACAAGAATATGAACGCCTTTAACCGCTTTTTTTACAAGCGGAATAAGCTTTAATATATTCTCTTTTTCATTGTACGTGGGAATCACTATTAACGCTTTCATTTTAACCATCCTGCTCTTATTTTATTTTATAATCATATTATGCCACTTTGGCGGTTTTTATAAAGGGTTATTTGCAGCCGATAAATCCGCCGTACTTTAACCTTTAATTTTTTTTAAAAATATTTTTGTTAAAAGTATAATCCAGACCGTGTATGGTATCAGCGACAGAAATGAAAAAGTCATTCCCACCGCGCCAAAACTTGAAGGGATAAGCATAAAAAAACCGGAAGCAATGCCGGCGGCAATTATTGTTTTTGAAAAACCTTTGTTTAATATCATGGAATAAGAAATAAGCAGAAGCCCTGCCGCGTTCATAAAATAATAAACCACGTAAGCCGACCCGGTAAGGCCCGCCATTGCGCCTTCTCCCGCTGCAAGATAAAGGTTTCTTGCGCTGTCATCCGGCGCTGAAAAGTATTTATCCGCAAGGTTCATCATTGTAAAAGACGGGCTTGAAGAGATAAAAGCCGCAACACCGGCAATTATAAAAATAAGCCCCATTACGGCTGTCTTTTCCCCATCCTGCCCGCGCATAATGTAATAAAACGAGGCATAAACCGCCAGCATAATAACATTGGTTATAACATAAAGGATATCCGTGTTTACCAGCCCCAGAAAAACATTTGCGTTGAACACTTCAAAGACGCCGGATACGGTTTCAGGCGGAGGAAATTTTATAAACATAAATATCTGCGCCGGTATCATAGCAATAAGAAATATTCCCGCCCACGCGCCCGCGGTAAATATAAAACGGTTGTCTTTTGTCACATCAGCCATGGTGCTTTTCTCCCTAAATATTATTTAACTTCTTTAATTCCATTTTCCATATAACAAATACCCCGGCCATGAATATAATACTTAAAAGTATAATCAGATAATCCCGGAAGTTTCCGTAAACAAACCGTATATCGCTTGTCCCGGGCTGAACCTTTACCGCCATCATATTGTAATTCACACCTATAATATCCGCTTTTTTTCCGTTCACAAAAGCACGCCACTTTTTATAATTGGAAACATTTAACACAAACAGCCCCTGCCTGTCCGTTGTAACCTTTGCTTTAATCCTGTTTGGAGTCTTTTCCGTAATATCAGCCAGCGCCGGAGCGCCGCCTTTATAAACAATGCCTGTATCAGATGCGGTAAGCGCCATTCCCGTGACAAAAACGCCTTCTTTCATCATATCAAAAACTTTTTTTTCGCTTCCCGCGTTAATCACATTATCCGTAAAATACCCAAGCGGCAGCGCCGACGCGTCCGCGAAAACTTTATTGGTATAATCATCGCCTATCTTTGTTATCCCCTGCCCTATGATTTCATCACGGCTGATATAGTAACTGATGTTAAGCCCCCTGTTTACGCTTATCCTGTTAAACATACCGGATGTCTGCATGGCATAAAATTTCAGCGGAAGCATTCCGTGGAACCCTTTTGCGGATTCAATTCCGTAATACATCCCCCTGTTGGCGCCCCAGAGAAAATTAAAATCCGCAAGCCTTCCTTTATTTCCGTTTTGTTTTATTGCCGTGCTTACCATGTCATTTTTAGGAAAATACCCGTCATAATTAAACGGGGTGATGAAATTTTTCTGTATCCTGGAAGAATCAGCCGCGCTTATGGCAGCTGCTATTATCGCGATAATAAAAGCGCTTTTTAACCTGTTTTTTAAAATAAGAAACATTAAACCGCAAAACAGGCACAGGATTATTATTCCGGCTCCCGCGTCTGCCTGAGTCAGTAAAACAGCTTTATTTAAAGCGTCTGCCGGCATTTCAGCTGACCTTGTCTGCCTGAAAATACCGCTTATAAAACCCGCCGCGTTAAATGCAATGGCGGTGTATAAAAGCGCAAGAAAACCGCAAACGCCAAAAAATACGTAAAAGAAATTTTTTGACTGCTGTACTTTTTTTTCTGCAATTATTTTTATCACGTTATTCAGCCCTATCGCGGACAGCGCGCAGAAAGTGACGGTAAAAATATACATAAACCTTGAAGGGTTTCTGAACTGGTTAAAAACAGGAACGTGCCACAGAAGTTTATACAGCGGCGTATAGCCGCCCATTGAAAGCAGCAGAAACAGCAGCGACGCACCGCCAAGAAAAAAAGACAGTTTTTTTGCCTGCCCTTTCATAAAAGCAAAAGGTAATAATAAAAAAGGCATTATGCCAAAATAGTACGTGGTAAGGTTCATTGACCAGAAACCGTAGTAATTCTGCCCGTGAAGCCCGAACAAAGACGGCATAAGAAGCTGAAGTATTTCTTTTGGGTGCAGGGACCACGATATAAAATCGTTAAACGTAAATTCACCGCGCCAGGAATAATTTTTATATTCAAAGGAAGGTATAAACTGCGGTAAAGAAACCAGGATAGAAAATATTAAAGCCGCGCCCGCCGCTATTGCCGCAAACATCCTTGCTTTTTGTGATTTTTCTTCAAATATAAGGTGATACATTACATATAAAACCGCAAGCGCCGCGGTATAAGCCATAACCTGCATCCCGGTCGCGGTTATCTGAAGCCCCATAATAAGCCCCGCAAAAAGATACATGGACACTCTTTTTTCAGAAAGCCCCCTTCTTAAAAAATACAGGACAAACGGTATCAGCGCTCCGGCTTTTATATTGTTAATATGCCCCGCAAAAGCGTACGAGACGTTATAACCGGCAAACATCACACAGATGCCGCCAAAAAATGAAGCGGCGCGGGTAAGGCCGCACGCCTTTAAAAACAGGTATGTCCCCGCAAAGGCGGCAATAAGGTGAATTATGACATCAAACGCGAAAGTATTCTGCAATGGCACAGGCAATAACATAAACAGGATATCCGTGGGGTAATAAAAAATTATGCTGGAAGACGCAATGCCGGGCGCGCCAAAAAACAAATCAGGCAGCCATAAAGGCAATTGATGATATAAAAACACGGCTTTTTTAGCGAACATCTTAAACGGCAGGTATATGCTTAAAAAATCATGACCAAAAAGGATATTGCCCTGCTTCATAACGTAAGAAAATAGGTAAATAAGCGCGGCTAAAGGGACCGCTGCCGCGCCAAGTATTTTAAGTTTTTTAAATTCCATCCCTAAACCACTTTATTGTCCCGGGCAGGCCTTCTGCAAATTTTACCTTTGGCTGCCACCCAAGAATTTTTTTTGCTTTGGATATATCGGGCTTTCTTCTGGCAGGATCATCTTTGGGAAGCGGCTTGTAAACAATTTTGGACTTAGTGCCGGTTATTTTTTTTACCAGCTGTGCCGCTTCTATCATTGTAAATTCACCGGGGTTGCCGATATTTATAACTTCCCCTTTTATACCATCTTTAAACATCGCCGCAATAAGCCCTTCCACCTGGTCGGATACATAACAGAAACTGCGTGTCTGAGAGCCGTCGCCGTATATGGTAAGCGGCCTGTTATTTAAGGCCTGGTCAATAAAGTTTGAAATAACGCGGCCGTCGTCTTTTTGCAGCCTTGGGCCGTATGTGTTAAAAATTCTTATTATGCGCGCGTCTAAATTGTGCTTTCTTACGTATTCCATAACAAGCGCTTCCGCGAACCTTTTTGCCTCGTCATAACAGCTTCTTATGCCCACGGGATTCACGTTTCCCCAGTAAGTCTCTTTCTGCGGATGCTGCAGCGGGTCTCCGTATGTTTCGGATGTGGACGTGATAAGAAACCTGGCTTTTTTTGCTTTTGCGAATTCAAGAACATTATAAGTGCCAAGAGAATTTGACATTAAAGTATCTATTGATCTGGCCTGGTAATACGGCGGTGAAGCGTAAGAAGCAAGGTGAAACACATAGTGCACAGGCAGTTTCAGATTTAAAGGTTTTCTTGTGTCGTGCTTTATGAATTTAAAATTCTTGTTTTTAATCACGTTTTTTAAATTCTGCATCCTGCCTGTCCCAAGATTGTCAAAGCAGATGACTTTATACCCTTTTTCAATCAGCGCATCACAAAGGTGCGAGCCTATAAATCCCGCCCCGCCTGTCACAACTATATTTTTCATATTTTCTCCTGTTGTAGGATTTATTCTTTTGCCAAGGCGCCTGACTGCCAAGCCTCTACGCCGTTATTTTTTTTACCGCTATACCTTTTAAGTAGTATGTCTCCGGAATACTCTTTTTATACGGGTGGTCGGCTGCCTGTTCAAATATACCTGCCGGCTCTATTTCACATTTGGCGTCAGCCGCTGCGGCATAGGCGTTTTCCATAAGTTCCTGGCCGCGCACGCTGTGCGAGCATGAAAAAGACATCATAACCCCGCCCCTGTTTAAAAGTTTCAAAGCGCTTACATGCAGTTCTTTATGCCCCGCCATTGCCCCTTCTTTTTCTGATTTTGTCTTTGAAAAAGGCGGCGGGTCAAGTATTATCACGTCATACTTTTCCTTTTTTGCGGTCTGTTTCCTTAAAAATTCAAATACATCCTCTTTTATGAATTCATAATTGTCAAAGTTATTAAGTTTCATGTTATTTTCGGCGGTTTTTAAACCCTTATCGGAAATATCCACGCCGGTCACACTGCCTGCCCCAAAATGCTTCGCGTAAACCGAAAAAGCGCCAGTATAACAGAAACAGTCCAGCACGCGCGCACCTTCCTTTATATAATCTTTCAATTTACCCCTTGCGTCCCTCTGGTCAAGGTAAAAACCGGTTTTGGTGCCTGATTTTACGTTAACTTCAAACTTAAGGCCGTTTTCAGTGATGATAACCGGCTTAATTTCCGCACCTTCCGGCCACAACACGCCTTCTGACTGTTCAAGCCCCTCTTTTTTGCGCGACGGGGAAATACTTTTTTCATAAATCAGCGCCGGCTTAAGCTCCCTTTTTAATGCTTCCACAAGCATGGGTTTTAATTTTTCCGCGCCAAGGGTATTTACCTGCACAACCAAAAGCCCGTTATATAAATCCGCAATAAAGCCGGGAATGCCGTCTGCTTCAGAGAAAAAGATACGTTTGGCGTTTGTATTGGTAATCTTTTCACGCAGTTTCACAGCCCTGTTAATTTTATTATACAGGAATGACTTTAAATCTTTTATAGGCGCGTACTCTTCTTTTTTTGGCGCGATATCCAGCATCCGCACTGTGATTTCTGACTTTCTGTTAAGATAGCCAAGCCCCACGCGTTTTCTGGAACCCGCGCGCACCATTACAATATCTCCGTCCTGCGCGGCATCCGGAATAGTTTCAATTTCTGATTTAAAAACCCACGGATGCCCCGTTAATATCCTTTGTTCTTCAAATTTCTTAAGTATTACTTCCTGCAGTTTTTTCATATTTTCCTTTTATATATTTTTTCGGTTTTGTTTTCTTCCGCGTTTATCTTATTTTAATATCTTTATGTTTTCATTTTCAACTGCCGCACCCTAAAGGGTGCGCCTACCAAACCTTTTTTCCAAGCCTTCCAAGCATCAAAGCCTCTAAGCATCCGAACTATTCCACCGTCACTGACTTTGCCAAATTTCTTGGTTTATCCACATCTATACCTTTTTTCACTCCTATATAATAGGCAAGAAGCTGCATTGGAATAGCGGCAAGAAGCGGATAGTAATCCTCGTCAATATCCGGTATGTATATTACATCTTCCGCGAACTTTTTCATCTCTTTGTTTGATTTATTTGTGACAGCGATTATTGTGCCTGACCGCGCTTTAATTTCCTGAATATTGGAAATAAGTTTTTCGTATACTTTGCCCTTTGGCGCGATAAAAACATTGGGGACTTTGTCATCCACAAGCGCAATGGGGCCGTGCTTCATCTCACCCGCGGCGTAACCTTCCGCGTGTATATAAGAAATTTCCTTAAGTTTCAACGCGCCTTCAAGCGCCATCGGATAATTAATATTACGTCCATAGTAAAGAAAATCGCGGTTCTTTTTATATTTAGCCGCTATCTTTGCTATTTTTTCCTTATCTTTTAATATTACTTTAATAAGCCCCGGTACTTTTCTTAAATTCTGTATTCCGCGCCTGACGTCTTTCGCTTTTAATACCCCTTTTATTTTTCCCATATGCAGTGCAAACAAGTAAAGCACGGCAAGCTGGCTTATAAAAGTCTTTGTCGCGGCTACGCCAATTTCCGGCCCCGCGTGCGTATAAATAACGCCGTCCAGCATGCGGCTTAAGGTGGAACCCACCACGTTTACTATTGCCAGCGAATAGCCGGCTTTTGCTTTAAGGTTTTTAAACGCCTCTATCGTGTCAATTGTTTCACCTGACTGAGACACGGCAACTAAAAGCGTCTTTTTATCAACGACCGGATTTGCGTACCGTATTTCTGACGCCACTTCAACTTCCACGGAGACGCCGGAATATTTTTCTATCAGGTATTTTGCCGCGTAGGCAGCGTGATAGGACGTGCCGCACGCCACTATCTTTATTCTTTCAATCTTCGCAAGTTTTTTATCATCCACGCTTTCAAATTCAATTCTGCCTTTTAATTCATCAAACCTGCCAAGTATTGTGTCTTCAAAAGACTGCGGTTCTTCGTTTATTTCCTTAAGCATAAAATGCGGGTAGCCGGCTTTTTCCGCCTGTTTTGCCGTCCATTTTATTTCCCTTACAGCCCTTTGAACTTTCTTACCGGCATTGGTTATGTTTACTTTTTCTTTTGTCACCACTGCCACATCGCCGTCTTCAAGAAACAGCGCTTTATCCGTGAACTTTAAAAAAGACGGCACGTCTGACGCTATAAAATTTTCGCCTTTTCCTATTCCCAGCACAAGGGGCGACCCATGCCGTGCCGCGATTATTTTTCCCGGTTCTTTGGAATAAAGTATTACCATGGCATACATTCCGCGTATTCTTTTTAACGCCGCTGCCACGGCTTTTTCTATCCCCAAAGATATTTTTTCTTCTATGAGATGGGCAAAGACTTCCGTGTCGGTTTCGGAAGAAAACTTATGCCCTTTCTTAATAAGTTCTTCCCTTATCTCGTAATAATTTTCTATTATCCCATTGTGAATAAGGGTAATCATGCCCGTGCAGTCAGTATGGGGATGCGCGTTTTCATCAGACGGTTTTCCGTGCGTTGCCCAGCGCGTATGGCCTATACCTGTCATCCCCGGTATTTTATTGCCTTTTAATTTTGCCACAAGGTTTTCAAGCCTGCCCGCGCTTCTTACGCGTGTTATTTTACCGGCATTTATCACCGCAATACCGGAAGAATCATAACCGCGGTATTCAAGCTTCTTAAGCCCGTAAATTATACGCTCTGCAGCTTCGTTATTTCCCGTGTATCCTATTATCCCGCACATTTTTTGCTCCTTGAAAAAATTAAGCAGTTAAGCATTAGGCAATTAAGCTATAGCGTAAACACAAACCATAGACACCTTTTTTATTTTGCTTAACAGCTTATTTGCTTACCTTCTTCGCTTCTGCTTATCTGCTTATAGCTTAAATCGCTATTTTTTTAATATTATATATTACATCCGACAGTTTCGCAAAGTCAATTATGGAAACATCCTCTGCTCGGACATTTTCCACAATTCCCGCCTGCCTTAAAGCGTTTTTTGCCTGTTCTTCATTAAACCCAAACACCCTTTTTATATTATTACTTAACATTTTACGCCTCTGTTCAAATCCGCCGCGCGTAAGCTTAAAAAATTCAATTTCATCTTTTACTGTAAAAGGCGTTTTCTTTTCAAAGTTCATCCTTATAAACGCGGAATCCACGTCCGGCACGGGGAAAAACGCCTTTCTGCCTATTGTGAAAAGGTATTCGCAGTCAGCGTGATACTGGCAAAACACGGAAAGTGACCCGTATGTCTTTGACCCTTCCGGCGCGCATATGCGCTCTGCCACTTCTTTCTGCACCGTTAAATAAATATCTTTAACATTACTTTTGTTATTTATAACCATTTCTATTATAGGGGTGGTTATATAATAAGGAATATTGCCTATGACCCTTAACTTGCCCGCCTGCGGAAAAAACTTTGTGATATCGGTTTCAAGTATGTCCGCGTTTATAATTTCCAGCCATTCAGAGCCGCCCGTGGCTGTTTTTAACTTTTCTATCGCTTCTCTGTCAAGTTCCACCGCGTATATTTTTTTTACAAGCGGCAGTATCTTTTTTGTAAGATTACCCGAACCGGGCCCTATTTCAAGAAACGTTTCCGACGGGTCAGGCGCAATTGCCGTTATCATACGGTCAATTTTTACCGTATCATGAAGAAAATTCTGACCCAGCCCTTTTTTATACCTGAATTTTTTATCCGCCATTTACCTGTTTTTCATCCTGTTTCGTGCTATCACAACCGCAGTCTTAAAAGCTGTCAGCATTGATTCCGCGGAGGCGGTATTTGTCCCCGCTATGTCATACGCGGTGCCGTGGTCGGGTGAAGTACGCACTATGGGCAATCCCAAAGTAACGTTGACACCGGAATCAAATCCGATTAATTTTAAAGGTATAAGCCCCTGGTCGTGGTACATGCATACGGCAATATCATGGCTTTGTGTATGTACTAATTTTCCGAATATGGTATCCGGCGGATATGGCCCCTGCGCGTTAATACCCTTTTTCCGCGCGGCTTTTATGGCAGGAGTTATTATTTTTATCTCTTCATCGCCAAAAGCGCCGGCTTCGCCGCTGTGCGGGTTTAAACCCAATACCGCGATTTTTGGCTCTTTAATTCCAAAGTCATCTTTCATCGCCGTATGCGCAAGTTCTATTTTTTCAAGGACTTTTTTTACCGTCAGCAGACCGGACACGCTTTTTAAGGAGGTGTGTGTGGTCACAAGCATAACTTTTAACCGCGGGCACATAAGCATCATGCCAAAATTTTTAACCCCGGTTTCTTCCGCAAGTATTTCGGTGTGCCCGGGATACATTATTCCCGCCATGTGAAGAGCGTGCTTATTAATCGGCGCCGTTACTATCGCGTCCACTTCGCCTTTAAGCGCGGCCTCAATTGCTTTTTTCACGTAATAATACTGCGCTTTGCCGCCTTTTTTTGTTTCAGCGCCAAGCGGCACTTCGCCGTATTTTATAAGTTTCATATCAAAGAGGTTTATCACTCCCTTTGTCATTTTTTTATTAAAAGATGTGACAGGCCTTATGGAAAGTTTATTGCTTACCCGCCTTTGGGTGTCTATCATTGTGGTCAAATCGCCGATTACGGTCACAGAAGCATTTTTATAAATTTCAGGCAATAAAAACAGCTTTGCGGTTATTTCCGGCCCTATCCCGGCCGGGTCCCCCATTGTAACGGCTATTCTTAATTTTTGCATTAACACTCCGATTAAACTATTTCAGATTTAAAAAATACTGTACCGCTTCATTTGTTTCAATATTCATCTGTTCGCCTGTCTTCATATCTTTTACCGCAAGCCTGTCCGCCTGCGCTTCCGTGTCGCCTATTACTATTACGTGCTTTACGTTTTTTGAATCCGCTTCCCTGAACTGCGCTTTAAAACTTTTATCTTCAAATGATATCAGGGTTTTTATACCGCCCTGCCTTAACATATTTAATACATTAAAAGCCATATCCCTGTGTTTCGCGTCATATACTATAAACACGCCAAACGGCGATAATATCTGCGCCTGCTGTGTTTTTAAAACCTCCGCCATACGTTCCATCCCCATCGCAAATCCCGTGGCCGGAGTGCTTTTTCCGCCGAATTCCGCCACAAGGTTGTCATAACGCCCGCCCGCAAGAATTGTGTTCTGCTGCGGCCCAAGCAGTGTGGTGGTAAATTCAAATACTGTGCCTGTATAATAGTCAAGCCCCCTGACCATTTTTGGATCTTCTTCAAATTTCACTCCGGATAAAGTTAATAATCTTTTAACTTCAGCGTAATGAGCCGCGGCTTCCGGTGTAAGGTTATCGGTTATTAAAGGCGCGTCTTTTGTTGCTTCTTTACATTTTTCACTTTTGCAGTCAAGCACCCTTATCGGCGCGCGTTCTATCTTTTTAAGACAGTCTTCGCAAAGCTGACTTTTACGCTCTTCAAGGTATTTTACAAGGTTATCCTTGTAATCTTTTTTCGCGCCAAGGTTGTTTATAAGAAGTTTGCAGTCTTTTATCCCTGTTTCTGCCAAAATATCCTGCGCAAGTTTTATCACTTCCGTGTCTTTATATGGCGAAGCTTCGCCAAAACTTTCCGCTCCCACCTGAAAAAATTCCCTGAAACGCCCCTTCTGAGGCCGTTCATACCTGAACATTGGCCCGTAATAATACAGGTCGCTTTTTACCGGAAGGCTGTTTTCTATATACGCCCTTACCACAGACGCGGTGCCTTCCGGGCGCAGTACAATGTGCCTGTCGCCTTTATCCTTAAAATCATACATCTCTTTTATAACAATATCCGTGCCTTCGCCTATACCGCGGGCAAAAAGGTTAACATCCTCAATAACGGGAGTGATGATATTGTTGTATCCGTATAAAGAGAACATTTTACGCGCGGCTGCGTTTATTGTTTCCCATACCGCCGTCTCTTCCCCGAATACATCCTTAACACCGCGAAGGCGGCTGAATTTCATTTTATTCTCCCTTTATTTTTCCAAGAATTTTTATACCGTCTTCAATTTTCATAATGTAATACTCTTTTATAGGGTCGTTATTTGCGTCAAAAGAAAACCTTCCGGTTACGCCTTCGTAGTTTCTTACCGATTTAAGCATATCCTTAAACGCTTCCCTTGATTCAGCGCCGGATTGCAGTATGGCAGTCATTATTTTTATTGTGTCATATGTGTTTGCTTCAATTACACCCGGCATGGCGGCGTATTTTTCCTTATAATCAGCGATAAATTTCTGAATATTTTCAGACGGCTCATCCGGATAAAATTCGGACGTAAAATGAATACCCTGCGAACTTTCCATAAAGTTAAGAAGATACGCCGGATTGTCAAAAGTGCCGCAGAAAATAGGCAGGTCCAGGTCATAATATTTAAGCTGGTCCCTTATAAGTGTTATTTTTCTTTCGGTTGCAGGCACAAAAACAGCTTCCAGCCCAAGCGGGTTAAGCACAGGTTCTTTAAGTTTCTTAACTGTAAATTTAACTTCATCAACCGCGGTTTCATCGGTTACGGAAATGGCCCTTATGGTCACGTCAAAATAAAGATAATCTTCATCGGTAAAAGAATAGGAATACTTTGTATTGCCCTGGCTGTCATATTCAGCTTCTTTTGGAATAAAACTTGCGTATATGGTGTTGGACTGCCTTTCTTCTATAATACCCCATACTAAAATATCGCTTTTAAGCTGCTGGGCGATATTTAAAGCTATTTCCCTGTCCACATCTTCGGGTTCAACGCCTATTTCATCCATAAGCCCGTCCGTCTGCGCCTGCTTGGCAACAAACACTTTTTCGTCCCTTGCCATAGCGTATGACATCTGCTTTGTCATATCAATATCTAAATTATAGCGTTTTACGTTTTCACCCTCAGAGGAAAACCTTAAAAGGGCTATATTTACCTTTGGAAGGTCCTCTTCTTTTAATACGTCGGTTGCCGCCCAGTTACGGTACACTTTCATATACTCAAAAGCTTTTTCAAGAACCTGCCTGCCCGCTTCTTCCATTTTATCATTAACAGCCCTTGTCTCTGCCGCGCGTTTTTCCTTTAAAAGCATTGTATTAATGCCTCCAAGCGGAACAAGGTAATTAAGAAAATCGCTTTTGGAAGGTTCAAAACCCACGCTTCCGGCAAGGGAAGCCCCCTGTAATATTTTTTCAACAAAAAAATCATTAAGAGATTTGCCCAGCGCGTCATTTGGATAAAGGGAAGCCACTTTTCTGTATGGGGTTCTGTCCGTTATGTATTTGGCCATCGCGTAAGCGTGCCCTTTTACCGTTCCGCAGTTTCTGAAAAAATACGGGCTTGCGCCGGTTAAATCCGGACGCGCGGCGGTTGAAGAAAACGAAGTGACGTTGTAACTTTCCAGCAGAGGCGCTATTTTTTTAACATTATTGCTGAAGACCGGCCCTGCAAAAGCTATAACATTGTCTTCTTCTATAACTTTGACTATTTTTTTAACAAGGGCTTCGGATTCCATAGATTCATCCACAAACACAAGCGCAAGTTTTTCTTCATCTTCTTTAATTTCCGCGTTAAACTCCGCAACTCCCATCTCTATGGCATTTTTTATTGACTCTCCCGCGGCCATGCCTTTTCCTGTCAGGGGAAGTATTACGCCTATCTTTCTTTTATTAACCGGCTTATAAAGCACCGCTTTTCTGAATTCATCGGAAACTTCCTGATAAAATTCGCTGTCCCTGTATTCCATGACAAAAGACCTTGCGTGCGTGAAGAAATCAGTGGAATTATTGTTTTTTATGTCCTGTTTTATTATGTAATAAAGCGCGTATTCATCTATAAGCGCGTGATATCGCGCGGCATATATTTTTTTAAGCCCGTCCATGTCCTGCGCGGAAATTATTTCTTTAAGCCTTCCCAGTACCGCGTCCTTAAATTCCGGAAACTGGTGCCTTTTTTCCGCCAGTATTTTAAATTTTTTAAGCGCTGTTTCCGTGTCTTTTCTTTCAACGCTTATTTCAGACAGCCGCAGCACCGATAAGTATCCCCAGATAATATCGGAATAATATCTTTCATTGTGCCCAAAATACTTTTCGGCGTTTTGAATATCATTTTTATTAAGGCAGTACTGCCCCGCCCAAAACGCCCCTTTGGCGCGTTCTGCCGTATTAATACCTTCAGAAGCAAGTTTTTTCCATTCCTTATACTCTTCTTCCGTTATATCAACTTTTAAACCTGAAAGCGCGGCATTTGGGTCTTTTACAACAGCTTTGGGGGAACATCCCGGCATGCAGCAGGTAACAAAAGCCGCAATGATAAAAATAACAATAAAACTTTTATTTTTCATTTTTCGCACCCTACTTTAAAAGATTTTCATTCACGCGGACTTCGTATTTCTTTTTTAATCCGGCTATCAAAGCGTTAAAAAATTCCCTTTGTTTGTTGTTTCGCACCATTTGAATTATTTTATCCTTTGAATCGTCAAAAGATATTTTCTTTTTTTCATTAACTTTAATAAGATGATACCCGTAAATTGTTTTTACCGGATCTGACACTTCTCCCGGCGACAGCATAAAAGCCGCGTATTCAAATTCTTCCACCATTACGCCTTTTCCAAAAAGCGGAAGTTTGCCGCCCTGTTCTTTTGTAGTGGCGTCTTCACTGTATTTTTTTGTAAGCTCGTCAAAACTTTCACCCGACGCAATCCTTTTGCGCAGGTTAAGGGCAAGGTCCTTATTTTTTATAAGCATATGCTGGGATGATAATTCCACAAAGTCTTCTTTATTTTTTTCGTAATAATCCTTTGCTTCTTTATCCGTTATTTTAAGTTTGTTTTCCACGGTATCCGTATAATACGCGTGCGAAAGAATTTCATCAAAATCCCATTCATATCTGGCGGCCACTTCCGGTTTTTCCGCGTAGCCAAGTTTTCTGGCTTCTATTGCCATAAGCTTTTTGTTTATAACGTATTCCAGAAACTCTTTTTCCTGTTCCGCTGAAAGTTTATATTCATACTTTTCTTCGTTGTATTTTTTCATCATTTTGTATTTTGCGTCGGATATCACATAAGCGCCTATGGATGCCACCGTCTTTGAATCAAGTTTTGCCGCGGACTCTTCCAGCGAAGGCGCGCCTTCATCCGCGCTTACAGCCCGCGCGGCTGTGTCTTTATACGGTTTATCATCTTTTAAGGCTGAATCGCCGGTGCCGCACGATACAAATAAAAAAGATACAGCCATAATTAAAAAAAATAAATGTTTCATTATCCACCTCTTTTTATAAAATACTTTTTTGGCGCGGCCTTTTGCCGCGGCTTTTATTATCTGTTGTAATACTTTCTGTAATACTGCAGCGGGTTTGGTTCGGTGCCGCATTCCTGCCCTATTTTTATGTCCGCTATTTTATCCTGCTGCCTTAACTGCATAAGCCTGGTTATCACTTTGTCCCTTAAATCATATGGATTCATGGGATTGATGTATATTTTTGTGCCGCCTTCAAACCCCGCCGGGGTGTTTATCCTCATCTTAATCAGAATGTGCCACGGCACCGTGTCCACGCTGTCCTTGGGGGTGTAATACCATTCTTCATTGGCCGCGGTCTGATTTGTAAGCGCGGCGTGTATGGCGTGCACAATATCAGAAAACCCTTTAAGTTCATTTTCATCAAGGTCTTTTGGGAAAGGTTTTTCGCCTTTATAAAAAATTGCAATCGTGGGATACCTGTGCCCTATATCCGAAAAAGCAATAGCGTGTTCGTTTTCCGCCACTACAAGGTTGTAATACAGCGCCATGTTGGCAGCCATTTCATTGTATATGTTCGGATTTTTCCTTAACAGATCGCGTTCGCGTTCCAGCGCCACGCCCCATTCATCAAGCGCCACAAGCTGTTTGTGCAGATGGTCAAAAGAAGCGCCCGCGGGTTTAAGCCAGTTCTGAAAAACAGCCACGTAGCGCGCGTATTTGTTATGCCTGTAAATATTCATCATTCCGCTGATGGTAAATTTAAGATACTGAAAGTGTTCTTCGGGGGTTAACTCGCCGGAACTGCAAAGCTGCGTGTCATAGTCGGCGCCTTCAATATAATGCCTGGCGCCCACTATAAGTTCATGCCCGCCCGCGAAAAACGCGTCCGCAATTTCCATTTTTTCATTGTAATTAACTTCATCAGGGTTACGCCCCAGCAGTTTTAATTTCATGTCCACAATGTGCGTGACGTGTTCCAGCCCTTTTTTATCTTCAAGGTATTTTTTCTTGGCATCTTCCACTTCTTTGGGCATTACATAGCCAAAATTCTTTTTCCAGTAATCCATTGTCACTATTTCAAAAAGGTTCGGAATGCGCCTGAACACAGGCACAGTTTTATCAAGTTCGGACGGTAAAACAGCTGTCATTATTTCATACTTTTTTCCTTTCCTGACAAGCCTGTCATTTTCCGGCGGAGTGTTAGTATACTTTGTTTCACAGAAATTACAGTAATCTTCCTTTTCTTTTCTCTCTATTTTTTTTGCGCTTAAAGGCACGTCATTGGTGATGGGTTTGCTTCCGCGGCCGGGAACGTTCCATACTTCCGTGCCGGTAAAAGGGTTAATCTGTTTTATTGTACCGTCTTTTAACGTCATAAAATATTCATTGTATTCGGACATTCAGCACCTTCCTTTTAATAATTAAGGATTATTTGACGCGGGAAATCATCAAATATATTACATAACAGCCGCGCTTTATCCTGTCTGCGCGGTTTTTACCGGCGGTACGCCTCTAAATTCTGTCCAGTTCCGCCTGGCACTTTATAAGCGCGTCCGCGGGTAAATAAGCGCCATACAGCGCCGCGGAGATATATTTCTGCATTATTTCTGATGCTTTGGGATATCTTGGGTCAACCGGCCTTAAAACCGCTTTTGAAAAAACAGCGGGAAGCATGGCAAATTCCGGGCGCATTGAAATAATTTCCGGGTCAGAATATACGTCCGCCCTTGACGGTATAACGCCGCTGTTTAACGCAAGTTTTTTCTGCGCTTTTTTGGACGCAAGGTAAAACGCCAGCCTGACAGCGTTTTCTTTGGATACCGACTTTGCCGCCACTGCCATATGCAGCCCGCCCGCAACAGGCGAAGATTTTCCTTTTATCACGGACGGCACTTCATACACGGCCGTCTTTCCCTTAAGAAGCGAAATTGAAGAGTTATGAAAAACAATATCTGACGCCCAGCCCCTTGCGGCAAAAGCGCCTCCCTGCTGAAAAAACGCCCTTATGTATTCGTCTTTGCCAAGTTCATAATTTTTTGAAGAAGATACTTTATTTTTTATCAGATCAGTTAACGTCTCAAGCGCTTTTGTATTCTGCGGCGTATTGATTATAAACTTTCCGTCCTGAATAAAGATTCCGCCGCCGTTTGAAGCCGCGGCTTCAATAAAGTTGCACACTGTCTGTTCTGATATGGATCCCTGGAAAGCGTAATATGCGCCGTTTAAGACCGCGCCCCTTCCGGCGGTTCTTATCTTTTTCGCCATATTTCTGCTGTAGTCTGAAATTTCTTTATATGACGACGGAAGATTGGTAAGTTTATAAGCTTCTGCCGCGTCTTTGCGGTAAAATGCCACGCCCGCGTCCATTGTCAAAGGAAGCGCTATTGTCCTGCCTTCGCGCGTGTCAACAGGTTTGAACACATTCCGGAAAAAAACAGACGTGTCAAACTTGGAACTTATAATATATTCATCAAGCTGTTCAAACATTCCGTCAGCCGCGTAAAAAGGCACCCAGACAAGGTCAAAAATTACAAGGTCCGGGACTGACTGTGAATTAAGCGCGCCTGAAAGGTTTGACATCACCTGCTGCTGCGGCCCCTGTACTGAATTTAAAATAACTTTTATTCCTGTTTCTTTTGTAAAATCTTTTAATACGCCGTCTATGGCTGATGACTGTTCCGGTGACGCGGACACAGAGACGGCAAGCGGCCTTTTGCAGGAAATTCCCGCAATGCAGATAATAATTAATAAAGCTGACAGAACAGTTTTTTTCATTTTAAAAAATCCTCCGGCTATATGATTTAAATGTAAATATTAAGGTCAATAAACCCGTATAGGAAATCTTCATAGTCCACGTGAACGCCGGACATTGCAGGCGACGGATAAAGCCTTTTATAAGCCGCGCCCGCGTTTAATTCAAAAAGCGGCATATCAAAACCGCCGCCCGCGTAATATCCGATGCAGTTTAAAAACGGGTTTCCCTGCTGTCCGGAAGAAATATTACCGTATTGGCTTCCGTCATTTCTTATAAATTCATATGATATACCGCCGCGAAGCGCCGCCTTTGGAATAGGTTTTACTTCAATACCGCCGCGCACTTCAAAATCCGTGGTTTCGGATTTTAATGATATACCGCCTTTGTAATTTTCAGCCGTGCCGTAACCGTATTCAAATTCAACCGGCACGGTAAGCTGATCAACGGGCGTGAAGTTAAGCCCGGTTATCATTGTGTGTTTTTTCGCGATCAGCCTTCCTTCTTCATATATGGCAGATGTCTTATAGGTGTATATTTCGTCGTAATCATAGCCGTATCTTACACCGGTGGTTAAGAACGTAAAATTATTCCTAATACCCGTTTCAAATTTTACCTTTCTTCCGTTGCCAAGCCTTACTTTTTCCGTCGCGCTTCTGGTGACGTTCTGGGCGCCGCCAAAAATTAAAACATTAATTTCATCCGTGGTGCTTTCTTTATATTCAAGGTTCATCGGGGCTTCCATAAAAGCAAAAAATTCATGCTGCCCGTTGGCTGTCATGTAATGAAGGTTGCCTTTTAAATTGTATCCGGTGGTTTCAATAATAGTGGATTTATCATTTCTTATGCTGTCATATACCCCCAGCGGTGTGATAAGGTCCTGAAGCCATGTGGGGAGCGTTGAAAAATCAACGGGATTTGACATGGTATGTTTTTTATTATAACTGTATAAAAGTGATTCCGGCAGGTTTCTTAAATTTCCGTTCATTATGTCTTCAAGCGTCAATGAAGGGCTGTAACTGCCGAAAGACGCGGTAATATCAAGTTCATCCGTGGGGATTGCAAGGTAAGGTAGATAAAGTCCGGCGCTGGCGTTCCAGGTAAGCTCCGTGGAAACCACATTTGTCGCAACACCGTCATCGCTCTGCTGATAAGGCACATATTTGTACCCCGCCCTTCCGGCAATACCAAAAAGAGGTATTGGTTTAAAACCAAACAGATACATTCCGCCGTACATATTTCCGGTATTTGTGTACCTTGAAGTAACAGGATAATCGGGAGGATAATCGGTTGATGAGTTCTTTGTGAATGAATTCATATAATACGGTTTTATGCTGTTCATGAAAAATTTATTGGGCCAGCCCACTTCACCGAAAGATTCGTTTACGTCAGCGGCAAAAACTTCTGTTTTGTATTCCGCGCCATCAGGCGCTTTAATTGTATGGTTATACTTTCCAATAAACGGCTGCAGCTGAAAAAAATGTGAATCCTTTCGGAATAAAAGGCCTGCTTCAATGCCGCGCGACGCGCCGTCCATTGCCGTGCTTAAATCCGGATAAACATGCTTGATTCCTCCAAGCGATGTCATCTTGGCTTTTCCGCCTTTGCTCCACCACTCTTTTGTTTCTTCAGCGCGTTTTATTTCTCCCGCTGCCTCTGCCGCGGGCTTTACCGATGTTGTTTCCGTGACAGGCAGCGAAGTTTCCGCTTCACCAGCAGTTTTTGCGCCCTTGCCAAATAATCTGTGATACTTTTCCCTTATTTTGTCAATGTTACGCCCGCGCTGCTTTGCAATTTCAAAATACCTTTCCAGGTTGGGTTCTTTAAACGTAGGGTCAATTAATTTTGCCTTATCATACATCTCTTTTGCCAGTTTTTCTTTGCCCATAAGCATATAACAGTTGCCTTTTCCGGCAAGCGCTTCCACACTGTTTTTTTCCATTACCAGAACCGTGTCATAAAGTATAATCGCATCTTCATACTTGCCTATTTCAAACATGTTTCCGGCCTGGTAAAGGTACTGTGACTGGGCTTTTTCCAGCCCCGGCACGGCAAACAGCACAACCGGAAGAAACACAATTAAAACAAGCAAAAATAGTTTTTTTGTCATTTTTTTTCTCCTTATTTATATGCCGGAAGACCCCTTATATTATGGAACACCCGTCTTCCGGATTTATTCTTATATATAATATTATATATAAAATAACACAGGGATATTTTAATGTCAATGTGAACAAACAGGCGCTAATTAATCAGGATAATTATCCCTGCGTTTATGTATATTCCCGAATAATCCAGTTCCTGCGTGTCTTTTGTCCCGTTATTATCTTCAAGAATATTGCCGCTTTTCATAATTCCCGAAACACTGCCTGACATCATCCTGTATCCGGCTTTTACGCCAAATCCAAGATTTTTTTCCACATAGTACTCGCACCCGGCTTCCGCGTGGGCGCCGAACATGATGCCCGAATAATTAACATCGGCATAATCCAGCTGTGAACCGTCGGAATTAAACCACTTTGTCTTCGCGTAATTATCAACAGAAACCGACATCCCGGCGTCCGCAGCCGCGTAAAATATAAATTCATGTTCATAAAGCCGGTCTTTAAAGTATTTTCTTAACCCAAGACCGGCATACACGCAGTCATACTTAACCATGTTTTTTAAAAGCGCCGCGCCCCCCGGATAATTGACTTCGTTATAATCCTCTTTCATAAAGACAAACTGCGACCTTAAGTAAGGCGCCCACCCGCCGTCAAAAAAAACACCGGCGTCAATACCAAGGTTTAAATCCGAATTAATGCCTTTTAATTTTGTTTCGTACCCCATAGCTTCATAATAAATCTGAGCCGTATCCATGCCGTCATTGTAAAGCGACATGCGCGCCGCGGACCAGCCACCGTACAGGCCAATAAAAACATCAGCCCCTGCCGGAACAGCAGCCGCAATCATTAAAATAATCAGCAGACTTTTTTTCATCAGCACTCCGCCTTATAATCTTTATTTTTACATTGTCTTTATTATACATTCCGCATTAATTATTTGCTATACTCTTTTCATGGATATAAAAATTATAGATACACAGAACGGTTTAAAAGAAGTTGTGCGGCAGCTTAAAAACGAAACCATAATAGGCCTTGATACCGAAACGCGCCTTTTTGGAAATCCCCCCGCTTTATGCCTTATTCAGATTGCCGTGCAGGATGCCTGCTTTCTTATTGACCCGCTTGCCATTGAGGATATATCGCCTTTGAAGGAGATCTTTGAAGACCATAAAATAGTTAAAGCCATTCACTTTGCAAATTTTGAACGCTGTGTATTAAGGCCCTTTGGAATTGAACTGCATAACGTTTACGACACCTGCACGCATTCAAGAAAACTGCGCGGCAGGCAGGTGTCAGGCGGCCATAATTTAAAGGACGTAAGTTTTCGGGAACTTGGCATAGTAATGGATAAGTCGTACCAGCGCGCGGACTGGACAGTAAGGCCGCTTACACAAGGGATGATACAATACGCCGCCCTTGACGCAATTGTGCTGGTGAAATTGTATAAGATTTTTAAATCAATCTCAAAACCAAATTCTGAAAAAGATTTCATGGAACCACCATTTTAAGAAATATATTAATTTTTACATAAACAAATCAACAACCGCACCCTAAAAGGGTGCGCCTACCAGATCCAGATTAAATCTTTGTTCTTCCAGGCTGCCAGGCATCCAAACCTCTAAGCATCCAAGCCTCTAAGATATTCCCCTTGATAATAAAATTACTATATTATAATATATAAGTGTTAAGGCTTTTGCGTACAATAACACCTTTGAAGGGAGGAAAATATGCCTGAAATTACCTGGGATGTCAAAAAAACACTTGGAATTATAGGAGAAGGCAGCGGCGGCTGGAAAAAAGAAGTTAATATTGTTTCCTGGAATGAACGCGCTCCAAAAATAGACATAAGGCCGTGGGACGGCGAACACAAGAAAATGGGAAAAGGCATCACATTAAGCAAGGATGAGGTTTTAAAACTTAAAGAAATACTTAACAGCCTTGATATGGATACAATTGAAATAGGCTGACACGGTTTAAAGGGGAAATAAATAATGCCGGTTATAATTAAAACCGAAGGCACTATATGTGATGACAGTTCGGATGCCATAGTATCCGATGTATGCTGTTCGGGCGCGCCCAACGGCCCGCTGCACAAACTGTTTGCAAAACGTTTTCCGATAAACGAAGAAAAGTATAAAAAAGCCTGCGCGGACGGAAAAATTAAACCAGGAAAAATATTTTCAACCACCGAAGGCGATATGTTCGGAGCGTGGCACATTTTAAACTTTCCCACCCGCGTAAAGCCCGGCGAACCGTCATCCGAAGAACTTATTCTTGCAGGGCTTGATGACCTTATAAAACAGATTAAACTTTATAAAATAAAGACAATAGCCCTGCCCGCCCTTGGCTGCGGCGCCGGTAAAATGAAATTTGAACAGGTACAGCCTTTAATAGAATCAAAACTTGGTGAAATTGAGGGCCTTACGGTTTTTCTTTACAAATAGTTTTTCCAAGCATCCAATCTTCCAAGCCTCTAAGCATCTACTTTATCTGCATCATGTTCAATCCGGTAGCCGGATCAATATCCTTAAACACATTTACGCCCGTTATCTCTGTCACCATTGCCTCTATCACATTAAAAATTCTTGCGTCAGAACGCACACATCCCATTTTTGACTTTTCGCCTTTTCCAAAGTTACCGTGAATATGCACCTGCGGCTCCTTTTTTTTGTTTAAAAAGACCGAACCTGTCCCAAACACTTCCCAGCCGTCTTTGACGGATATCATATTTGCCAACGGCGGTATCACGGCCTTTTTGGGGCCTGCCGCCATCTTTGCTTTTACCACCGCTCCAAGAAATATAAAAAACGCGCATTTTATCTTTTCATTTTTTACGAAACCCTTTATTTCTTCAATGAAATCATCGTCGTTTTCAAATTTAACAAGATAAGTCCTTCCCTGTTTTGCCCGCGAATATTTCATAAACCCTCCGTATAATAAATTAAATATTACCTTAAAATCTGATTCAGAAATTTTTCCGCCATGCGCAGATGGCGCTGATTTTTTTCGTCAAACTTTTTTATATCCATCAGCGCCTTTAAAACAGGGTGCTTTATCCTCACGCGCTTATTTCCCATAACTCCAAGCAGAATCTGCGAAGACATAATATCGGCGGGGCTGCCGGCCCTGTCTATAGCGGGCATATTTGCGTTGTTCACCCCTGAAATATTATTATAAAAATCAACTGCCGCTTCTATATCCGCAGCGCTTTTTGTTTCTGCCGCTTTTAATAACATTTCAGAGAGGGAATCTATTTTTTCTTTTTCCGCGCAATCACGTAGAAGATAAAGTTTAATCTGTTCAAAAGCATCAGAAAGGCTGTCAAATGATAAAAGACTTATAACAGGCCTTATTGCGGATATTGGTTCTGCCTGCGGATAATAATGCATAAGCATATAAAATCTGCCTTCAGAAAGGGTTATTTCGCCGGATACAGAAGGGTCAAAAGAATTTTTACCGGAAACTTCATCTTTCATTATTCCCAGACTCCCGTGCCTTCTTCGCTTTGCTGCCTTTCGGGTTCTTCAGAATCATATTCATAAGTATCAGCGCTTTCTGTATTAAGGCTTACGGGGTCTGTTTCAAAAAACAGCCCTGCCGAGATAAAAAAAGCATCTGTTTTTCCGCCGTCGTACCTGCCGTTAAAAGAAGCGGAAATTAAAAGTTCAGCGGCGCCTGTTCCGCCCATTCTGTATATTTGACTGCCCGCAAAAACTGAAATAATGTATTTTTCCATTCCTGATATTTTTCTTAACCCTTCTATATTTTCATTTTCATAGATGGTTGAAAAAGAAAACCCTGCTGATTGTTTTAAATCAAATAATTCAGACGGATAAAACCCAAACGCCGCACCGGCCCGCGCGGCAAAATACCCTGCTTTACCCGGATTAAATAAAGGCGCGTCATAAACCGCGCCGTACATACCGCCGGCTTTATCCCCTTCTTTAACCGCTTCGCCCGACGCCATGCCAAAGGACATAAAAGGCGACATAAAAAAACCGTCATTGATGAATTTTACTTTTAATTCAGCCGCATGCGCAATATTATACGCGGAATTATAAAGGGGAAACGACGCCAGATAGCCGCCGCCAAATGAAATCTTCTCGTCAGAATATGAAACAGCGGATGCGTTTGAACAGAAGATAAGAATAATGAGAACCGCTGCTTTAATTTTCATAATGGAATTTAACCCGCATTGAAAGCAAATTTTATTTTTTCTTCCTGATATTTTTTTTAATTTTCTTTTTAACTTCCGCCTGCTTTACCTTGCTTACGGCTTTTAAGATTACAAATCTCATCCCGGGATACGAAGAAATACGCTCCAGCGACAGTTCTTTTATCCTGCCGTCAGTCAGGCCGCTTTCTATCGCGGCGGCAAGCGCTTCCCTTTCCACCGTTTCTTTGCCTGTTACTTTTAACCCTTTCTTAAGAAGGTCTTCCGCTATTACAATATCGCCGTTGGAAACAGCAAATACCAGCGAGCCAAAAAGTTTATCCTTAAACGCGGACTGACAGACCAGAAACCCTGACATCATATCGTTTGTGTCATCCGCGCCTTCAAGCATAAGTGTTTCCATCATTAAATTATCCGCGTAAGCGGCCGCCCAGTCAAGGGCGGAATAACCGTCATTATCCTTGCAGTTTACATCAGCGCCGGATTCAATTAAATTGCCGGCCCTTTCTGAATCTCCCTGTTTTACCGCTATCATAAGCTGTTCGTTAAGCGCTTTTCCCATTTATGCTCCTGTCGATATGCTTTTATTTTCCCTTACACGGCCTGTTTTAAGCTCCCTGGTTAAAAACATGCTTTCATCTTCGCCTTCAGCTTTTATTCTGGGATTAATACGCCCGTTAAGCTTTATTATGACACCGTCCCTTGAATTTTCCACGGCCGCTTTAAGGTCATTTAATAATTTTTCCGCTTTCTTTTCTGAAAGGTAAATGTTGGGTGTATCCGGAAGCACCAGAAATTCCGTGGGCTGAAGGACAAACAAGTCCAGTTCCACTTCAACTTCTGAACGGTCAACTTTTCTTTCCTGATTTTTTTCCATTGCGCATCCTTATTCTTTTCTTATATTTTACATCTGCCGGCCGTGTATTTCAATACCAATAAAATAACGTTTTTTTAAACTTCATTGCGCGTCCTGAATTCCGCCCGTACCCTTCTTTAAATCTTTTTTTTCACCCAGCGCTTTTCTTATTTCATCATCCCTGGCGTGGTCAAACGCGGTCATTCCGCCTTCATCCGTATTTTTTACATCGGCTCCGGCTTCAAGCAGTTCTTTTACAGTTTCAACATACCCTTCTTTTGCGGCTTCCACAGGCAGATTATGTTCGGTATGGTTATGCCCGTTTTTTTCCCATTTATCCGTATATGCTTTCATAACGTCAATATTTGCCTCTCCCACCGCTTCCATAAGCGCTGTGTATCCGTACCTGTCTTTCATTTCCACGTCCGCGCCAAGGCTTATAAGCTCCCTTACCGCTTCCGGATGACCCTTTAAAGACGCAATCATAAGCGGTGTTTTTCCCCAGAAACCCTGCACGTTTACATCCGCGCCGGCTGAAGCAAGTTTCCTTATGATAAGGCTGTTTCCGGAAAGCGCCGCGTATATCATCGCGCAGTCATCATATTTATTTTTTATGCCCGGATTCGCCCCCGCGTGAAGCAGTTCCGAAACAATATCAGCATACCCTTTACTGCACGCGTATATAAGAGCTGTTTCAGAAACTTTATTTACCGCGTTTACTTTTGCCCCCCTTGCAATAAGTTTTCTTACAACCCTTGTATTGCCCCTTTCAGCGGCAATAATAAGCGGGGTATTGCCGAATTTATTTACAGGGTCAATATTTTCCATCGCGTCTATAATCTCCCCTGCCGCTTCATAATTCCAGTTTAAGATGGAAAATACCAGCGGCGTGTTTCCTGAAGTGTCTGTTTCTTTAAGCGATTCTTTTTTATTTCTTGCGATAAAATTTATCTTTGCCGTATCTTCGGTTATCGCCGCCAGTATTATCTCTGAAAAACCGTTAATTTTCGCGTCAGCGCCTTTTGCCGCCAGAATAGCGGCAATTCTGCTGCGCCCCGTATAAGCGGCTATTTTTAATAGATTATTTCCGCTTTCATCTTCGGTATCAGGATTTACCCCGCAGCCAAGAAGTTTTTCCACCTGTGATATATTGCCGTTTCTTACAGCTGTTAAAATCTGAATGTTTTTCTCATCCATTTTTTTGCCCCCTTTTACTCTTAATTGCCTGTTTCTCCCAGTTCCACTTCTTCCAGCATATATTTTATTTTTTCGCTGCCCGCGCAGCACAGCGCTGTTTTTCCGCTGTAATCCGTTACGTTTAAAGAAGCCCCGGCTGCCAGCAGCAGCGAAACAACTTTTACGTAGCCGGCTTCCGCTGCAACCATTAAAGCTGTTTTTCCCCTGTCAAGTTTTACATCCGGGTCAGCACCGGCTTTTAAAAGTTTGGATACTGTTAAATGGTCTCCCTGGGCTGCGGCCAGCCCAAGCGGAGTGGCGCCAAGCTGGTCTTTTACATTTATTTCCGCTCCGGCTGCTATTAACGCTTCTGTTATCCCGGAAAAACCTTTCATTACTGAAATATGAATCGCCGCTTTTCTCCAGAAACCCCTGCTGTTTATATCAGCACCGGCTTTAATAAGTTTTTTTACGGATTTAAGCCTTCCATTGGTAACAGAAGAAATAAGAGGAGTATTGCCGTATTTATTTACAGTGTTTATTTTTGCCCCCGCGTTAATTAACAGTTCTGTTATCCTTGAATGGCCGTTCATAGAAGCAAGCGAAAGTGCTGTTTCTGCGTTTTTATCAGACGCGTTCACATCCGGCATGGGTTTTGTTTTTAAAAGCAGCCTTACAGTTTCAAACGCGCCCCTTTCAGCTGCTATCATTAAAGGAGTATTACCGCTTCTGTTTTTAACATCAGGATTTGCGTTTTTTTTCAATAAAAGCGAGGCGGCATAAAAGTCATTATATATGGCGGCAAAAGCAAGTTCAGAATTACCCAAAAAATCCTGTTTAAAAATTTCTTTTCTGTTATTGCTTATTATGTTGCGTATTTTACGTTTGTTTCCAAGCGCTATTGCGGTTGCCAGTTTTCCAAAACGTTTCTTTTCTGTATATGTGGCGTGTTTTAACATAAGGGCGGCTAACGGCCTGCTTCCGGAATATACCGCAAAATAAACAGCAGAACGGCCTTTTCTGTCCCTGAAATTTACACTTGCTCCCTGTTTAATAAGCATTTTAGCTGTTTCAATGTCTTTTTTCATTATAGCTTCAAAAAGGCTGTTTTCAAGATACCTCATGCAAAATCCTCCGGTACTGCTTTCAAAAGACTTCCCGGCAGAGTGTTATCCAATTGTGACGCAGTTTTTTTCCAAATGTTTGCTGTAATACATAAGCCCGTCCGCCCTGTTTACCAGATCGCCTATAGACTCGTTTCTTTTAGCAAGGGTTGCGCCTATGGATACGGTAAGTTTTATTTTTTTATCCATGTACGCAACTTCCGCTTCCTGCACAAGCGATCTTAGTTTTTCCGCAATTAAAAAAAGCGCTTTTTTATCCACATCTGAAATTACAGCTATAAACTCTTCCCCGCCCCACCTGCCTATAAAATCGTGCTCCCTTATATTGTTAATCAGAGTCCTTGCCACCATTCGTAAAGCGCGGTCGCCTGCTTCGTGCCCGTGCACATCATTTATTTTTTTAAAATCATCAACATCAACAAATAAAAGCCCAAAATCTTTTTCCCATGCGTATTTGGCGAGTTTCTGAAGTTTTACGTTTACTTTAATCTCTGTATACCTTCTATTACCCACACCTGTAAGCGAATCTATAAAAACAAGCTGTTTTAATTTTTCAAATTTTTGGAAAGCTTCCACCTTGGCAAGATTATCAGTGAAAATTTCTATAGCCCCTGTTATCACCCCGTTTTCATCAGCAATCGGGCTTATGTTTGAATCAACAGGTATCCTGAAACCTTCCGCGTGTTTTACATACATCTCTTCCTGCACAAGCCGGTTATCCACAATCGCCTTTAATATTGGGCAGTCCTGATCATTACAAAGATTTCTGCCTTTCATATCAAGGTGCGCGACCGTATTATCCCAGCAGTGTTTACCAATAACATCTTTGGCCAAATATCCTGTTATCTTTTCAGCCGCCGTATTCCAATATGTAATTACCCTGTCTTTATTGACAAAGTACACACCTGTGTAAAGGCTGTCAAAAACAGCCTTATAATTGTTAGTATTATTGATTTCAACCATGGCTTAAGCCCCCTTAAGCATTATCAAGTATATAGACAGAAGTGTTAAATGTCAAGAAAATGGGATTTTTTGTTGTTTTGATTTGTTATATTTAACTGCCTTTGCTAAAAAACTTTACAATAAAATATTTTTTCTTTGTACCGCAGCTTTTTTGACGCCTTTCAAACCGGCCATATCACTTAAATTCTTCCATTACATTTTTTACCTCATTAAAATGTTCTTTATTTTCAAATCCTGAAAGCAGGCTGTAAAACATTGGTACCACAAAAAGGGTAAACAGGGTTGATACGATAACACCGCCTATAATTACAACTGACATGGGTATTCTTGATTCCGCGCCCGGCCCCAGAGCCAAAGCCGGCGGTATTGCCGCGGCTATTGTGGCCACAGAGGTCATGATAATAGGGCGGAGCCTTAAAGGGCAGGCATATAATATTGCTTCTTTAGTGTCCATACCCTGTTCGCGCGCGTGTATGGTAAAGTCTACAAGAAGGATTGAATTTTTCTTAACAATACCCATAAGCAGAATTATACCGATGGCGCTGTAAATATTAATTGTATTACCGCTTATAAACAAAGCTATTAAAGCGCCGGTTAGACTGAAGGGAAGCGCCATAAGAACAGTAACAGGATGCACCAGGCTGTTAAACTGCGAAGCCAGTACCATATAAGAAATTAAAATTCCCAGCATCAGCGCAATAGCAAGGCTTATAAACGTATCACTGAAACCTTTTGTGCTGCCGGAAGTTTTTATAGTATAGCCTTCGGGTATTATTTCTTTTGCCTTTTTTTGGGTAAATTCTATTGCTTCTCCCTGCGAACTTCCGGTTGCCACATTGGCATATACGCGCACGGCACGTTCGCGGTCCTGCCTTGTAATTGATACAAGCGTTTTCTCTTCCACAAAATCAGCCACTTCGGAAAGTTTTATCATTTCGCCCCTGCTGTTACGGAGCATAAGATTTTTTATCTTTTCCGCGTTTTTTCTCTCTTCAGGTTTATATTGTACAATTATATCGTACCTTTTTCCTCCCCTGGTAAACTGTCCCGCGCTTACGCCGCCATAAACTGATCCCACGGCAATACCTATGGAACTTATGCTGACTCCGCGGTCAAAAGCTTTTTTTCTGTCCGGTATTATGCGAAGTTCCGACATGCCTGTCCTGTAATCCGTATCAGCGTCTGTCATAAGCCCGCTTTTATCCATTTCTTCGGCAAGGGCAGCGGCGTAGACTGACAAGTTATCCCATTCCGGCCCTGTTACAATAAATTCTACCGGATATCCCCTTCTTCCCGCGCCCACGCTTACAACCGAAGGGTCCTGTATATTGGCGCTTCTTATCCCTTTTACCTGTTTAAATTCTTTTCTTAATACATCAGATAACTGCTGCTGGCTTAAACGCCTGCCTGTGGCAGGATCAACAGGCCTTTCTTTTTTATCAAAAAGAGAGACAAACATAAATGCCGAACCCGCGCTTATATTGGCGAAATACGCGGATACTTCCGGCCTTGATGTGACTATTTTTTCAATTTCAAGCATTGCCTTATCCGTGGCTTTTAAAGCGGACCCCGGGGCAAGCTGAACCCTTATTATCATTATGGCCACATCCTGAGTCGGAGCAAATTCTTTTTTAACTGCCAGCCCTAAAAAAAGTGAAACTCCAAAAATAAAAAATGCCGCAATAACAACTTTTTTTCTGTGATTTAAGGCGGATTCAAGGGTTCTTCTATACCAGCCCTTAAACACATTAAAAGGCTTGTCTATAATACTTCCCTTATTTTTTTCCATCAGCTGAGAACTTAACATGGGCGTTAAAGTAAGCGCTCCTAAAAGTGATATTGCCACAGCAGCTGAAATAGTGACGCCAAACTGAAATAAGTATCTGCCTATCACCCCTTCCATAAAAATAACAGGAACAAATATGGCAAGTATGGCAACAGTGGCCGCCACAGCCGCGAATGTTATTTCGCGGGCGCCGCGTATGGAAGACCTTATCTTTGATTCGCCGTTTTCAAAATGACGCGTTATATTTTCAGCCATCATTATGGCGTCATCAACAACTATTCCTATTACAAGAGAAACAGCAAGAAAAGTAAATGTATTAAGAGTGAAACCCATTACCCTCATCAGAAAAAAAGCGCCCAATATGGACATTGGAATTGTAAGAAACACGCTGAACGCCGAACGCAGCGAACCCAAAAAAAGCCAGCATACAAGAGAGGTAAGAATTACGGAGAGTAATATTACAAATATCATTTCATCAGCCGCTTCCCTGATAAATTTGGTGCCGTCAGACCGTATTTCAAGCTCCAGGCCTTCCGGCAAGCTTTTCTGTATTTCAGAAACTTTCTTTTTTACCCTTTCCGCGACCTGCACGGAATTTTCACCGCGCTGTTTTCTTACCCCCAAGCCCACTGATTCTTTTCCGTCTGTCCTTGCAAGCCGTGTTAAATCTTCCAGGCCGTCTTCCACGCGCGCAACGTCTTTTATTCTTAAAGTTTTCCAGATAGGAGAACCTTTTCTTGCCGGTATTATTATTGACGCAAGTTCGTCAACAGTTCCGGCTTCACCCATAACCCTTATGTTTGTTTCCCTTGCTCCGTTATCAAGGTTTCCCGCGGGAAATTCCCTGTGCCCCTGTTCAACAGCGCTGATAATATCTTCAGCTGTTATTTCATTAGAAGCCATTTTTTTTGTATCAAGCCAGACCCTTACCTTTGGGTCAAGATATCCGCCAAGCGAGACTTCCGATACCCCTTTAATGGTGGAAAACGCGTCTTTAACATGGTCCCTTGTATATTCCATAATGAATTTTTTATCACGGCTGCCGGAAACAGACAGCCACATTATGGGCATATCTTCAGGATTACTTTTGGTTATTACGGGAATATCCGCGTCATCAGGAAGTTTTCTGACCGCCCTGTTTACCGTACTCTGCAGGTCCTGCAGCGCCGCGTCAATATTACGGTCAAGGCTGAATGAAACAGTTACATTTGACCTTCCGCGGGACGAAGAGGACGTAATTTCTTCAACACCTTCCACTCCAAGCGCCGCTTCTTCTATAATATCAGTTATTTCTTTTTCCATTACTTCCGGCGCCGCGCCTTCCCATCCCGTTGATACATTAAGCGTGGGAGCATCTACGTCCGGCATCTGACTTACGCCAAGCCCGCTGTACGCAATAAACCCAAAAAGCGCCACAGCCGCCATTATCATCCAGGCAAGAACGGGATTCTTTATGGAAAGGTCAGAAAGCGTCATTTTGTCCCCTTGGTTTCCGGAGTATATAGCTTAAGAAGCATCGCGTATTTAAGCAGCATGGCGCTTTCCCTGTCATACGCGCGCTTTGAATCTGTCACATCCATCATTGACTGAAGAACTTCAAGATTTGAAACATTGCCCAGATAATAGTCGCTTTCCTGCGCCTTGGCGCTTTTTTCCGCGGCTTCATAAGCAAGCTTTAATATTTCTTTCCTTTTTAAGGACGCTTTATAATCATTGTACAGTCCGCTTATTTTTAATTTCATGAATCTTTTTGAATCCTCATAATCCTGCTCTGCCGCTTTAGCGGCAGCTGCGGCGGCCGCAGTCTGCGCGATTCTGGCGCCGCCTTCAAACAGGCTCCATTCCGCAAAAAGCGAAACCGAAGGGCCTGTATATCTGTAATTGTCTTCACCCAGTTTATGCGAAGCCGATACGCTTACCACAGGCAGAAAACTTCCCGCCTGCGCCCATGCAACACGCTGCGCGTAATTAACTTTTTCTTTTTGTGACAGTATTAACGGGTTATTTTCGACGGCCGAATCAATGTCAAAATCTAAAATTTCAGCGTTAACACATTCAGGAAGGACAAATTCTTCCTGCGCCTCCCCTGCCATAAGGCTTATTTCGTCCGTTACTTTCTGCAGATTATTTTCATACTGTATAAGCTGGGCTTTTAAAGAATAGTACCTGACTTCCGCGGATGCTGTTTCACTTTTTCTTGATTTCCCGATTGTTTCCCTTCTTTTTAATTCTTTTAAACGCTTTTCCATAAGGGTGTATGATTCCGCGTAATCAGCGGTTTCCATGGATAAAGACGCGCCTTCAAAATACACGGATATCGCCTCTTCTGCCGCAAGTATCACGGAATACTCCGCGTTTTTCTCAAAAGAAGCTTCAAGGCTTGTCCCGGCAAGGTAATAATTAATTCTTGATAACCCCGAAAATAATACCATTCTGCCGTTAAGGTAAGTGTCCCATCCGTTCTCTTCAATCCCGTTTTCTGCCGCAAGAAAATAACGGTTATGTCTTAATGATATATTTGGAAGCATTTCACCTAAAGATGCCAATGATAACATTTTCTGCCTGTTTAAATTTTCATCGGCTTTTTTTACGGCAGGGCTGTTTTTAATTATTTTATCTATCACCGGAAGGCAGTCCGCGCCTGCTGAAACATAGGAAAATACCGTCAACAATATAAAAAAACACACTTTTTTCATCAAATACCCTTTCCTTTTTTATTTAATTATAAAGTTTGACGCACATGAAATTATAAAGGTTGCTTGTAATTAAGTCAATGGCGGCGTTTTAAGATTATTGGATGCTGATTTTCTTCTCTTTCTATCTTTGGTTTTTCTGATTTTGTCCGCCCTGTCCGTCCTTGTGCTGCGGCCGGTCTGCAGTTCTTCTATTTTATCAACTAACAGCCTTTTGGCAAGAAAACGGTTAATCTCCCTGTGCCTGGTCTCTTTACATTTAACTTCCAGGCCGGTGGGTAAATGTTTAAGATAAACCGCGTTACAGCTTTTATTCGCTTTCTGGCCGCCTTTATTTCCGGATGTCATGAATTTTTCAAATATATCGCTCTCTTTTATTCCAAGCGCGGTTATTTTATCGGAAAGAATTTTTAATTTGGTATCAGTAATCATAAAGGCAGCCTACTCCGCCCTTTTCATCATTTTTCTGGCGTCGCGCGCCTTTATATATATTTCTTTGTCATTCCACGCGGAAAAACCCCATGTTTCAAGGGCATTTTCATAATCACCGTCATTATAAAATAAAAGGCCCAGTTCTTTTTTTATCTTTTCCTTAAAAGGGTACCTTTCAAGGGCATCCTGCAGAAAATCAATTGCCTTGTCGCTTCCCTGTTCGGCGTATATCCTTGAAAGCGTTATTACCGCGTCTTCAGACGGCCTGGCTTCAATCATTGCCTCAAGTTCCGCTATTGCAGGCGCGGCTTTCTTTTTGTCATAAATATCTTTCGGGCTGTGCGGAAAAACATATCTTAAATACTTCCGCGTCTTAAAGGGATTAACAAGAAGCATCACTTCATCATCAAAATAAGCCGCTTTGTACCCCCTTAAATAAAGCGCTGACGAAAGTTCTTTGGAATCCTTTCTTATTAAAAACGAATTAAGGCTGTACCCTTCTATATAGGAATCAATTGTATCATTACCTGATAATATTTCTTTTGCTTCTTCGGATATCTTTTCATCATAACTGATAAACGGCCTGACAGCCGGGTACAGGTTATAGGCAAGAAAATTTCCCCAGGCAGGGTCATTAAAAAGATTGGCAGGCACCCCTTCTGCGGCTATATATTTTGAAGCGGCACGGGGATAATACGCTTCTTTTGCAGCGTTTGTGGAATAAGACATAAGCACAAACAAAGTAAAAAACAGCATAAGCCCGTACACAGGAAGTTTAACCCGGATAAGACTGCTTTCTGTCCACTGTTTGGGCATAACTATTTCCCATCTGAAAGCCAGATACAGGTAATACGCGCCTATGGGTATTAAAACCGCAAGCAGGTACGGAATAAATTCAGCGTTTATAACAGCCATACCAAGAAATAAAATTACAAGCACCACGTCTTTCATAAATTCGGAATTTCTTCCGGAATCTGAATTTTCCCTTGTATCAAAAATTACAAGCGCCGCTGCCATTGCGATAAACAGATAGAAAAGGATAAAATATAAAATATTGGCGCCGGAATATTCAAAACCCCTGTGAAACCCGCCTGAAAAAAGATTTTTGGCAAAGCTGACATGGCTGTTTATATCCATGGGCGACAGCAGTATTGCCGCGGAAACGGTACACAGTGAAAACAGGTATATGTAAATATTATAAAGGTATTTTTTTTCCGTGTTTTCTTTCATCTGAAGAATAAAATAACCGCCGTAAATTACCATTATTACGGGCGCCAGCAGGGCGGTGGTGGATGTATTTGCCCACAAAACAGCAGCCGCCGGAAGCGAGACATAAAACCACAATTTTCTTGGGATAGGCCTTAGTTCCATAACATAAATAAAGTATGCGGTAAAAAGTATTCCGGCCACAGCCCCGGATGAATTAAGTTTTGGCATAAGCAGAAAAGCTCCAAAAAGGCACATGGGCATAACAATGCTTATATATTTTTTCTGCTGCCTTCTGAAAACAGTGGCAAAAAGTATTAAAAATATAAGGGCATATACAAGAAAAACAGGGACAAACATGAACTTTATACCTGTCACATAGGATAAGCCATAAAATAATACATCAGATAACCAGGTCTCCGGTTTTACCATCTGCTGTCCCGTATATGAAAAATCATAGCTGTCGGGCAGCTCCATTGACCTTACAATCTGCCTGCCTTTTGAAGCTTTATCAAAGTAATCATTTGAATTATCAGGCGCTGCGGCGCAGAAAAACACAACAAGGGCGAAAAAGAATAATAAAGAGTACTTTAAAATATCTACAAGTTTTTTCTGTCGCTGTTCAGGCATATCGCCTCCATAAATTATTAATATAACGCTTTGAACCAGAGGGTTTTCAGCAGTTTTATTTTCCGATTTTCATTTTAACAAAGTTTATTTTTATCACGCCGTTTGTGTCGTTTATTAAAGCGTGCGATTCTCCCGCTTCCACAAGAAAAGCGTCGCCTTCGGACACCCTGTATTCTTTTCCACACGCTTTAAAAAGCGGAGTTCCTTTTATAAAATAGAAAAACTCTTTTTCGTCATTATGCATGTGTTCCGCTATTTCTTTACCGGGTATTAATTCAGCGCTTCCCGCGGAAAAATCAGGCTCATTAAAAAGATACCGTGAACCCCACGCGCCAAACTTCGCGGGTACTTCATTTTCATTTATTTTTTTCATTCCGTACACCCCTTCCGTAAATCATATAATATTTTGTGACCGCCATAAGGCCATCCCCTTCAAAATTGTGTTCTTCTGAATCAATACGTTCCACGCATTTTATATCAGCTTCACCGTCGTAAAAGTTTCTTCCGGCAGGCTTTATGCCCGACAAAAACATTATTTCCCTGCAACCTTCGGTTACTGCAAGCGATTTTGCGCCGCTTGTTTTTATTATTTCCGCCGCATTTAAAGAGTCATACTGTTTTTCTTCTGTTACTCCTGCCAAACCTATATATGTTTTCATTCCGGAGGTGTAAAAATGCGCAGGTATAATTATAAGCGCCAGTATAAATATATAAATACCATTTTTTACCGTATCTTTATCCAAATTCAAGCATTGAAGTAACAGCGCTGACGATAAGGCCAAAAATGGAACCGCTGTAAGAAACGGCCCCTTTTCCCCGGCTATAGATGCAATCAGGCCGCAGATTATAGCGCAGATTCCGGATATTAAAACAGGAAAACTTTCTATTTTCCCTTTTTTAAACAAGAAAATAATAATACTTATCACAAATGCGGCCGTTCCAAACAGATATACCGGAAGCACAGCTGCTATTCCAGCAGTACCGTAAAAAGAAAATTGCCCTGCAACAGCCCTTCCAAAACCCGCCAGCATCCCTTCTTTTAACATATAAATACATGCTGCAATGATTACGGTGAAAAAACCGGCTGTCAGAAACAGCAAATGTTTTAGTGCATTACTTTTTTCTCTTTTAAGAAGAAAATATAAAGGCACAAAAATAAAAAACACCGCCTGTGCCATTGTTAAAAATGCCGCGCCAATAAAAATACCTGAAAGCGCGTAGTCGGCATTTTCAAATCCTTCTTCCAGTTCCGCCACAAAAAGAAAAGCTAACAGAAGAAAAATCTGAGAAAAATATGAAGGATACGCGTTAAGCCCACCGCCGGCGTGGGTGTTCTGATATAAACCGTACATAAAAACCGCAAATAATGATAAGACGTTCCCAAAATATGTCCTTGCCGCCATAAACAGAAGCGCCGCTGTCAGTAAAAAATAAATAACGCCAAGTTTTCTTACGGCTTCCGGATTTTCACCCGCAAAAGAAAAAGCCGCCCTGTAAATATAAGCAGATAAAGGCATAAGTTTTGTATCATTTTGCGCGTACATTGTTTCCGCGCCTGTATTTTTTCCAAAATACGCAAGTTCCCCTTCCGTGGAATCAATGGGGTTATATACAAAGAAAAACCTGAACAACGCAAAAACACAGATAATGATGACAAAAAATATTACAGTCTTTAATGACAATACTTTTTCTTCTTCGCTCACAAAACCCTCTTTAAAAGTTTTTCTGTTTTTTCAGCATCCATTTTCACGGGGTTATACTGCATTGAACCCGAATATGCTGTGGTTGAAAGAATCAGTCCGGACAGTTCTTTGGCTTTGCCGCATACATCACTTATTTTTTCCGGTATGTTCATTTTTTTATTTAACCCGGAAACTGTTTCTATTATGTCATTTCCTGCTTCTTTTTCAAGGGCTTTCATCCCTTTTAAACAAGCCTTTTTATTATATTTCAAAACATAAGACAGCATTATGGCGTTTACCAGCCCGTGCGGCATTTTGCAGACAGCGCCTACGGGATGCCCAAGCCCGTGCACAGCGCCTAACCCCGCGTTTGCAAAGGCAAAACCGGCGGTTAAGCTTCCAAGAAGCATCGCGCGCCTGGCCTCTTTATTATCTCCGTTCTTATATGCTTTAACCAGGTTTGCCTGAATCATTTTTATGGCGGACACAGACAGCGACTTTGTCACTTCATTGGCGCCGGAGGAAAAATATGATTCAACAGCATGGGTCAAAGCGTCCATTCCCGTCCATGCCGTGATATCTGGCGGCATGGAATATGTAAGCTGCGGGTCAGCCAGAACCAGCCGCGGCACAAGCATATCACCCCGAAGGCTTATTTTTATTTTTTTCTCTGTCCAGGTTAGCACAGAATTTTTTGTACATTCAGAACCTGTTCCTGCGGTTGTGGGAACAGCAATAAAAAATAAAGGTGAATTTTTCAGTTTTACTTTTTCTTTTAGATAATCAACAACACTGTATTTATCCACAGCGCATCCGGCCGCGGCTTTGGCGCAGTCCAGCGCGCTTCCCCCGCCAAGCCCTATTATAAAATCCGCTTTTACGGTTTTACAAAACCGCGCCGCCTTATCAACTGTTTCAACAGAAACTTCAGGTTCCACCCCGTCAAAAATATGTATTTTTTTACCGTTTTTTTTAAGATATGCCGCCGCCCTGTCAAGAGCGCCGGATTTTTTTGAAGAATTTCCGCCTGTCACAATTACACCATTGATGCCCGGTATGTGCTCTTTTTCAAGCAGGCATAATGACCCTTCGCCAAAACGCACAACAGGCGGAAAAAGAAGATTAAAACCTGTCATATAATAATTACTCCTCCATACCCTACCACCTGTTCCGTCTCACCGGTTACATCTCCGGAAGTCATGTATCTTACAAGTTTTGCCTCTGCCGCGCCAAGCTCTTTGCATGCCAGAAGCATGACATAAACCGGCATCCAGCCGCACATGGAAATATCATATTTTTCCACAGCGTCAAGCATACCGTCAGGGTCAAGTTTTAATATCCGGTCAATAACTTTTTTATCTTTTTCTTTAACCACATCAGCGGGCTCGTAATGCGTAAGGTCGGAAGAAGCCACTATTAAAGCCTGGCTGTCATCCAGTACGCTTGCCAGCGCTTTACCCAAAAGTTTAAGTTCATCCCTTGAAGGTTCCGCCAGGCATATAGGTACAAATTTAATGTTACTGTTTATCTGCTGCAGAAAAGGAAGCATGACTTCTATGGAATGCTCCCTTGCATGCGCAGTCCTGTCCTGATGCGTGATACCGGCCTTTTTCATAATGTCAGCAGCAAGGCTTTTGTCTATCTGCATCTCACCAAGCGGAGTTTTCCACGCACCTTCGCCATAAATTGATACAGGCACGCCGACTCCTGTATGATTCGGCCCCAGTATTATCACTGTATCCGGAATTTCAACGGAATTAAATGTTTCCGCAGCCACTTTCCCGGAATACATATATCCGGCATGAGGCACCATAATACCTTTGGCAAGCACCTTTTCCGCGGGCGCGTCTTTTTTTAATTCCAATATTTGTTTAAGCAGGCCTTCTTTTGTTTTTTCATAAAACGTTCCGGCAACAACAGGTTCCCTAAGCATTTACATCCCCCAACAAATACGGTTTGCAGTTTTCAAAACCTCTCAATATAATCCTAAACTCCCGCAACCGTCCAAGTAACCCTATTTTATTATATATAATGAGTATATTCAACCTTAATAATAAAACTGAGGGACGCAGGGTCGGAAGTAAAATAAAACATCGAAAATTCGAAAATCGAAATTAGATTAATAACTACAGGGGTTGGGTGTGTTTTTTCAGTATGCGCCGCATAAGCAGATTATGTATGCGGCAGGGGCTGTTTAATGCCGCGCCGGCAGATTCGGATGTGCCGTAAGCCTGTGGCTGCCAATGACGTTAACACAGCGAAGATTTCAAACTTGTTTGCATACAAGAACACCAATTTGCGGCGCGTTCTGGAAAAATATACCCAAGCCCTGTACAACCGGAGGGACGGATGCACAGAGGGAC
>JAFGWA010000087.1 GCA_016937715.1 Candidatus Goldiibacteriota bacterium | reverse complement strand
GTCGTTCTCACAAACAACATAATAACACAAGTGAGCAGTGGGACTTTTTGTTACTTCAAATGTTGCACTTCATCTTACAATTTTTACCCGGTTTTATTATTGGTACTTTTCCCAGCTTATTACATCCTGCGCTTTGGGTTTTTCCTTAACCGGATATTCATCAGCAACGCCAACGGCAATACTGCACACAAGCCTGAAACAGGCAGGAACTGCAAGATATTTAAGAATATCTTCACAATAATCTTTCTTATCACCCGCTATCCAGCATGCACCCAAATTAAGCGCCGTTGCGGCCAGCAGCATATTTTCGGCCGCGGCACAGCCGTCTTCAAGGTAATACTTTGTATCTTCGCAGATTATCACAATTGCGGCGGATGCCTCTGTCAGAAAGCTTCCGTTATTGCCTATTATTTTCTGAAGCCCGTCAATTCTGTTTCTTTCAGTAAGTATAATGAATTTCCACGGGTTCACAGACCGCGCGCTTGGCGCAAGGCAGCCCGCCTGCGCGATTTTAGCAAGGTCTTCTTTTGTGATTTTCACGCCCGCTTTATACTTTCTTACGCTTCGCCTGTTTTTTACAGTTTCAAAAAAGTCCATATCATTTCACCTTTTATTTTTTAATAACTTCTTTATATATCCCAACTCTTCATTTTTTGACTTTATTTTGCCGTTAAGTTTTGCATCCAACACCTTTTCAAGAAGCCTGCCATATTCAGGCCCTGTCTTTATTTTCATCTCTTTTAAATCCTTCCCTGATATTTCAAGTTTAACATTTTTCAAATTATGAATATAGTGTTCTATCCTGTTTTTTACATAATCACTGTCGCAGGCAGCCATAAAGAAATACAGGGTTTCGTCCCTGTACCCTTTTAAAAGCGAGTAAATCTCGCTGTTATCAGCGGCTTTTTTATGCAGCCCCTTGAATATTTTATCCTCGTCTTTTTTTCCGGACACAACAGCGCCGCGCCACTCTGTTTTAAATTTTAATTTGTCAACAAGCAGAAGAAAATCATCTTCAGGCATGTTATAGGTAAATATCATAAAATACACCAGCGGTTTTAATTTTTCCGGCACAAACGCCGAAGCTTTCTGCTGCATTTTATCAACAGTCATATCCAGCCTGAATTTTTTCCCAAGCTTTGAAAGTATATTAAGGTCATGCATGCGTTTGAAAACTTTATACGGATTGGTTTCATCCAACGAGATAAACAGTTCGTCCTTTATGCGCTCGCCGGGCAGGTTTTCAAAGATATTGTATTTTAAAGTCTGTTCAATGAAGCGCTGCGTGTTTTCTTCTATTTTAAAATTATACCTCTGCTCAAAACGGACCGCCCTTAATATCCTTGTGGGGTCATCTATAAAACTCATATTATAAAGCGTCCTAATAATGCCGTTATTTAAATCTTCAAAACCGTTGAAATAATCGGTGAATTTTCCAAAATGCTGCCTGTTAATCTGCACAGCCATGGCGTTAATAGTAAAATCCCTTCTGTAAAGGTCGTATCTGATGGGGGTAAATTCAATTTCCGGAAGCGCCGCGGGAAATTCATAAAACTCGGCGCGCGCGCTGGTGACGTCTATACGCCTGCCCTTATCAAGAAATACCTTTCCTGTCTTGAACCTTTCAAACCCTTTATACGCGCCGCCCATTTTATCCGCCAGAAATCTGGCAAACTGCATTCCGTCGCCTTCCACGGTAATATCAATGTCCATATCCTTTTCATTCAAAAACAGGTCCCTTACTATGCCGCCCACAAGATACGCGTTAACGCCCATTTCATCGGCATATTCCCCTATTTTCATGATAAGGCCGTATGTGTCTTTATCAAGTTTTTCTTCCATCTTATCTTTCATGTTAATATCTTTTTCATGGAAAATAATTTTTTCTTTTTTTATGGGTTTTTCTTTATACAGGAACTCAAAAATATCCGCCCTTGTCAGTATGCCGGTTAATTTTCCATCTTTTACCACAGGCAGGTGCCCTATGTTGTATTTAATCATAATCTGCTGCGCCTTCATAATTGAAAAACTTTCTTCAGCGGTAATTACATTGCCGCTCATATAGCCGCTTACGGGAATGGATCCCAGATTGTGAAGGATGCCCTTTTCAATATCTTCTTTTGTTATGAAGCCAATTAACTTATTATCTTTTACTATCGGCAGGCCGTTATTATTAAAACGGATGCATATTCTGTAAGCTTCTTCCATGGTCAGTTCCGGCGAAATGGCGCGCACCGGCGATGTCATGATATCGCTGACCGTGAACCTGTCCTGTACTGTTTCAAGCATGGCTTCATAAACCTTGTCGCGTATGCCTTTTATTGCCACGCCTTTTTTAACGGAAATAACAGCCGCGGCGGCTGTTTTATGCCCGCCGCCCTGAAACTGCAGCACCACCCTGCTTATGTCTATTTTTTCATCGCTGCTTCTTCCCACCACAAATATCTTGTTGCCCATCTGCACAACAGACACAATTGCATCCGCGGCGTTCATGCTCATGATATGGGATGTAACGTCTGCAAGCTGCTGCACGTGTTCCGTAAGGCGCGCGTAGGTTAAAAGAATCTTATGCCCGCGCATGTCAAAAACCTGCAGGTTTTTTAAAAGCCTGTCAAAAAGTTTTATCTGCGGAGTTTCAAAGTGCTCTTTTAGGAAATCAGAAAACGCCTTCATATTTACATTCTTTTCCATAAGTTTGGCGGCAACACGCATGTCCGTAGGGGTGGTATTGATGCTTGTAAAACTGGACGTATCGGCAAAAATTCCCAGCATAAACAGCATGGCTTCATCCTGTGAAATTTCAATGCCCCTGCTTAATAATTCTTCCACAAAATACGTGGTACACGCGCCGTACGCGGTCTTTATAATTTTAACGTTATCCCCGCTTATTCTGTCCTCTGTCATATGGTGGTCATAAATAACTGTTTCTAATGATTTTTCTTCAATGATTTTTTTTAGCGCCGGCGAAAGCACGCGCGACATGGCATCAACTATTATTACCTTTTCCACCTTTGAAAAATCAATTTCTTTTTCTTTTAACACTTTGAATTTATGCTTAAAAAAAGTATAAAAACGCCTGACTTCCGGGCCAAAGCTCCAAGGCAGGTACATCACAGCGCCTTCATTAAGCTTTGACGCAGCCACCATTGATGCCAGCCCGTCAAAATCAAGGTTATAATGCGAAGTTATAAGTTTCAATTATTGCCTCTTTTATTGGATTTAACAATTTCGTAACTGTAGGCATTAACCCCGATTACTTTTCCTTTGGAGTCATTAATCGTTATGTTCATTGTATGCCTGCCTAAAAGGGCGTTTTCCGCCGCTTTAAAACCGTTATTTTTAATATTTGTAACTCCCTGAAACGGAAAAGTAAGGCTGTCCGGCATTATTGCGGGCAGTTTTTGAATTTCCGAGAAATACTCTTTTTTATCCGGCCCGGTAAGCGTTATTTTTAATACCGTATCAGTTAAAGTTTTAAGCGTGTCGTTGATTATAAAAACCATACTCCATAACTGCCCAAACCCTATTTCATCACCCTGCGCGATTCTTGTGGTAAAAAGCCGGAAACCCGGTAAAACAGGCTGCATGGATTCCTTAAGCTGAAAGTATCCCTTTTTAGGATTTCTGTAATAGTCCACCACAGCCCAGGTGATAGACGGCCAGCACTCGCAGAACATAAACTGCAGAAGCCCGTTAAGGCTTTTATACCGCTGCAGCCTGAATGTTTCTGTCTGCTCTTTTAAATAGTCAGCCTGATACTGCTGCGAATTTTCTATAAATTCCTGAAGCGAATTTCCTTTATTCACCCGCGCGATATCAAAGGTGGTTTTAAACTGAAAATCGTGGTATTCCCACGCTTCAAAGTCAGGCGGCCACATGCCTGTGGCGGCTATTTTTTCCATCTTTTTCATTGTCTCCATGCACGGCAGCGCCTGCGCTCCGTATTCTGTGTTAATGAAAACGTCTTTAAGGCTGTCCAGCGTGGATGATGATGTTATGAAATTACTGTCATAATACCACCCCTGATATGGGTGCTGTTTAAAATCTGAAGACTGTTCAATATAGCGCACGGAATCTTCTTCCCTCGCTTTTCTATAAAGCACAGGGTCAAGCTGTTTTGAGTTTACAGAAGGTTCATTATGGCAGCACCAGATGGCAATGCTTGGCCTGTTGTAGTGAATGTTAATCATGTCCTTTATCTGACGAGAAGCGTTTTCCATAAATTCAGGCGTGGTTTCGTAGCTCCACTGAAGCGCGAAATCCTGCCATATCATTATGCCCTGCCTGTCAAATTCGCGGTAAAGTTCTTCCCTGTTCACATGCGCGTGTATTCTTATAGTGTTTAAATTTGCCTCTTTCATCATTTTTACATCTTTCTTTATTTTATCCACGGTGTATTCTGACAGCCACTGTGTGGGAATAATATTTGAACCTCGCAGGAATATCCTTTTGCCGTTTAAGTACCAGAAATTATCAGCGCCTTTTTTCAGTTCCTTAATACCGCTTATATCAGTGTAATTATCCTTAATTCCGTTTTCAGCGGAAATGGAGTACGAAAAATTATACAGGTCAGGCGTTCCAAAATCCCAGGTCCACCACAGACGCGGCTGTGCGATATCCGTGTGCAACAGGAAAGTATTTTTCCCGGGATATAAAATAACATCCCTTTTTACAGTCAATAATTTGCCCTTGAAGGTTTCCGGCTTTATTATTTCCGCAAGTTTTGCCTTAACCGCTGATTTTAAATTATTTTCTATAATAATTTCGCTTCCAACATTCCAAATTCCGTCATCTTTAAGGTACGGTGTTATCTTAACCCTGTTTATTTCTATTTCATCAGTTTCTTCAATATAAACATCATTCCAAATGCCGCCGGTATTTTTATCCTGCCCGTATTTCTTTGACCATGACCCCGGCCTTGCGTCATGATGGTTAAAGATGCCTTTAATAAGGTATTTTTCGTCCGGCCATTTATCTTGCGGTTCTGTTGGCGAGTTTACTTTTACGGTTATCTGATTAGCGCCGTTTTTAATAATATTTGTTACATCAAAATTAAACCACTGAAAGTAACCCTCATGGCTGCCCGCGAATTTACCGTTTATATAAACATCCGCAAAGTAGTCAACACCTTTGAAAGCAATCTTATATTTTTTGCCGCTCTTTTTTTCAAGGTTAAACTTCCTTGAATATTCCGCCCGGCCCGCAAAATCACAGCCCTGCAGATACCAGTTTGAAGGCACTTTAATTTTTATGTCTTTTCCCTGCGCTTTGAAATCCCAAATACCGTTTAAGCTTATCTGTTTTTTCATGGCTGCTCCTTATAGCAGGCGCGGTTTAATATCCGGTTTCCACGCCGACCAGTATTATTGTTATGTCCGTATCATCCGGACGTTCGTACATTATTGTAGCCACTTTACACAGCTTATTGGGGTTGTCCATATTAAGCCTCTGCGCGTTTCTTACCGCCACTTCGCCCCTTATCCTTTTAAAAGCCTCATCAACATTTTTTACTATTTTATTTATCCCTGCAATTATGATGACTTTTTTTGGCCCGTAAATCATCGCGGAAACGCGGTTGCCAAAAGTGTCCATATTGACCAGAAAACCGTCAAGGGTGATGCCGTTAGTGCTTGTAAGATACGTGTCGGCAAGGCGCACAGCCCTTCTTCTGGCATCCTTTATTTCTTCAATAAAAGTTCCCGGAAGCCAGTGATGAATCACTTTATTTCCCCTGTTTATCAGCTCTTCTATTATACCGGTCTCGCGAATGCTCTGCGACCCGCCCACGCCAACAACTTCATCTTCGCCTATAAGTTTAAGCATTTCATCTTTTGCCGCTTCCGGAGTGTCAACCCGGGTTACTTTAAAGTGATTCTTCCTTAAATTCTCTATTACGCTTTCAAGTTTCTTTTCTACGTCTTTCAACATTTCCACTACTCCTGTGACTACAGTATTATCCCCTGTCAGTCAATTCGGGGATAGACATATTATAACAATTAAAGGGATTTTTACAAGAAGGGATGTTTTAGCAATTTGAATAATAAGTTTTTAAACAGGTCAGAGGCAACACTTCGCAAAATACCTGACACGCTGGTTTGACAAAATGGAAATATAATTATATACTTCGTTATCAAACGGATTGATTATTCAACATATATATATTATGGAGGTATTAATAATGAAAAAAATGCTAATGATTTTTGCAATGGTTTTATCCGCAGGTTTACTTTTTATTTCCTGTGATACAAGCGTAAATCCCACATCCCCTTCCAAAGAAGAAATAGGCGCGGTTACAGGACCGCAGGCAGTTCCTACAGCTTGGGCAACAGCCTTAGCGGAAAATGGCGATGTTCCTGTTAATACCGAATACACCTACACAACCGACCCTACAGACGGCTCTGTTGACTGGGATGTAAACACAATTACTGCCGGCCATATTCAGGGAATCGGCGAACACGCCGGAGAATTAAAATGGCTTGATATAGACATAGTATTTCAGGCGCCATATTTTTATACAGCGGAAGGATATGCAGGATATTACATAGGCCTGCCCATGAACTATGAAGTGCGCATAAAAAATACAGGCAGCCGTAATTACGAACACCTTGATGTTGCCGCAATTCACGAATATTATGAATCCGATGAATGTGACAGATGGTGGTACCCATACCCCCAGAATACTTCTGTTGTTAAAGGCGAAGCAATGCCCGGCGATTCAATGATGTACTGGAGGGATGTTTCAATAGCAGCCGGAGAAGAACTTGTTCTTGAAGGAACATACACAGCGCCTATGTCAACATGCGACGGCCTTGACCAGATACACCTTATAATTCAGCATACAAATAACGGCGCAGCACACGCCGCCACAATGTATTACAACCCGGAAGCGGCTGTTTACTGTCCCCCTCCGCCTGACGTTAAATACTAAAACATTCAATCTTCCAAAATAAAAAAAGCGCGGGAAACCGCGCTTTTTTTATTTTATATGCTGCCCGTATAATATTTTTTAAAAATATGGTGGGCGTACCCTCTGGGGCACGCCCGAATAATAATTTTAAAATATGGTGGGCGCAACTGGGATTAAAATATGCCTTTGTTAAAATGACAAGATGCTAAAATGGTGGGCGCAACTGGGATCGAACCAGTGACCCTTAGCTTGTCGAGCTAATACTCTAACCAGCTGAGCTATGCGCCCACATTTTTAGCATCTTAATCATTATATTTATTTAACCAGTGGCCACCTCGCTAATGCGCTTACGCGCATTGCTCCTCGGCCCCCTCGCTTTGCTTTCGTGCCCTTTTAAGGGCACTATTCCTCGTTAATCACTCGGCGCAAAGCTCGCCTTCCGGCTTCGCCGTCAGCCTTATCTTGTCGAGCTTATTCAATAACCAGCTGAGCTATGCGCCCACCTTATAAAAACTTTATAATATGGCAGTACCCCAAAGGACACGCCCACATTTTTAGCATCTTTATCATCATAATTTATCTAACCAGTAGCCACCTCGCTAATGCGCTAACGCGCATCGCTCCTCGGCCCCCTCGCTTTGCTTTCGTGCCCTTTTAAGGGCACTATTCCTCGTTAATCACTCGGCGCAAAGCTCACCTTCCGGCTTCGCCGTCAGCCTTATCTTGTCGAGTTTATTCAATAATCAGCTGAGCTATGCGCCCACCTTATAAAAACTTTATAATATGGCAGTACCCCAGAGGGCACGCCCACATTTTAACTTTTACTTATTAATAACCGAATACTAAAAAAATCTCTTATCATAACAGTATTAAAAAAGCCGTTTCAAACGGACAGCGCAGGAGCGCTGTCCCTACAAAATCATTAATTCCATACCAAACGTTCCTGCATTATCATATTATCACTAAAACAACGTTATGATTTTATACCAATCTTAATTATTGTCAACACCAAAAAAATCTCGAATCACAACAATCTAAGCTTTTCTTCAAATACCATTTTCAATTCATCCCTCTTTTTTGGCAGGCAGTAATCCGGCGCAAGCAGCACATTCTCATTTGCCTCGCCGTGAAAGCGCATTAAAACCATTTCAGCAGGCATTAATTTTACGCATTCAGCCAGTGCAGCCGCGTATTCATCCAGAGAAAGAAGTTTATATGGTTTTTTAAGATACTCTTCGCCGGCTTTGGTGCCTTTTAGTATATGATACGGATGAATTTTAACCGCATCCGCGCCGGACTTTACTATCATATTAATTGTATTTATGTAATCTTTCCTGCTTTCTCCGGGAATACCTATTATCATGTGCGCGCACAGCTTTAGCCCGGCGTCTTTTACAAGCTTTGCGGCGCGTCCATATTCCGCCGTGTTATGCCCCCTGTTTATTGCCTTTAAGGTTTTATCACTGGCGCTTTGCAGCCCAAGTTCCACCCATATTTCTTTTAAATTGCCGCTGTAGCTTTTAAGCAGGTTTATCTTTTCTTCATCAATGCAATCCGGCCTTGTCCCCACATCCAGCCCTATCACCTCTTTAAAATCAAGAATAGGGTCATAAATCCTTTTTAATTCTTTAACGCTGCCATAAGTATTTGTCCCGGTCTGAAAATACGCCATAAATAAAGTCTTTTTTCCATAACGCTTTTTACCTTTATTTATTCCCGCGCGTATCTGCTTTTCTATGGGAATTTGCGTGTCATTCCCGTCAGGAAGGCTGCCTTCCCTGCAGAAAACACACCCGTCAGATGATATGCTGCCGTCTTTATTCGGGCATGCAAACGGCAGGCTTATGGTTATCTTATGTATTCTGTGCCCGTATTTTTCGCGGAAGTATTCATTTAAAGTCTTAAACAATCATTTTCTCCAATGTTATATTTACCTGTACCAAAAAAAAAGGCGGAGCGCTTTAAACGCTCCGCCTGATGATTATTTTTCAATTATTCCGGTAAGTTTCCTATCCTGTCCATTTCTTCCTGCGATATATCAAAATTAGCGTATACGTTCTGTACGTCTTCGTCCTCATCAAGCGCGTCCATAAGCCTTAACATCTGTTCCGCGGCTTTGCCCTCTACCTTTACATAATTTTTTGGCACCATTGTAACTTCTGCCGAGGAATATTTTACCTTCTTATCATCAAGCGCTTTTTTAACGGCTTCAAAATCAGCCGGTTTTGTGGTTATGTCATATGTGGCATCTTCATTCTGAATGTCATCAGCCCCCGCTTCAAGCGCGATACCCATAAGCGTTTCTTCATCAATTTCTTCTTTTGGGACTGTTATATAACCTTTCTGTTCAAACTGCCATGCAACAGCGCCTAAAGCCGCCATTGCACCGTTGGCTTTTGAAAGAATCGCCCTTACGCTTGCCGCAGAGCGGTTTTTATTGTCTGTTGTAACAGCAATTAAAAGCGCCACGCCCGCGGGCCCGTATCCTTCATACATCAGCTCTTCGTATGTGACACCTTCAAGTTCGCCGGTGCCGCGCATTATTGCCTTCTTGATGTTGTCAGCGGGCATATTCGCGCCCTTTGCTTTTTCAAGAACAGTCCTTAAACGCGCATTGCCGGCCGGATCTCCTCCGCCTGCCCTTGCAGCCACCACAATTTCCTTTATTATCTTGGTGAAAGCCGCGCCCCTTTTGGCGTCTATGGAGGCTTTCTTCCTTTTAATAGTTGCCCATTTAGAATGCCCTGACATCATTTCCTCCGTCTGTTAAACTGAATAATTATTTTTTAAACTTCATTTCTCTTCTGTGTTTTTTCCTCTTGTGTGTTTTGATCTTTGCTTTGTGCCTTTTCTTTCCGCAACCCATTCAAAAACCTCCAGTATATTTTAAAATCTGAATTTATCTATATTACAATTTAAGCCCTTTTCCGTCAACCTTAATACACAGGGCTTCGGATTCGGCTATAAGTGCGTTATCGCTTTTTCTTATCACTTCGCCTTTTACAACAAAAAACCTGGACCGGACTTTTAAATACCTTGCCCGCGCCAGGACTTCATCGCCCACTGCCAGCGGCCTTTTTAATTTCACTTTTATATCAGCACTTACAGCAGGAATTCTATCTTTTCGCAACGGTAAATTTACCATAATTTCATCCAAAAGTAAAGCCACCATTCCGCCGTGAACCGTATCTTTATACCCCTGAAAAACCTTGGGGAAAACATAACTTGTCTCTATTCCTTCTTCTGAAAGTACAAAATTCAGCTTCATGCCAATGGGATTTTCTTTTCCGCAGGCTATGCAATAACTGTCATCTTCCCATGCGCTCATAATTTTGCTACAATCTCCCTGTTTAATATCACCTTATCAAGGTTTGCTTCAAAAGGAGCCCTTATCACGCCTTTTTCCGTTATAATGGCGCTTATAAACCTTGCCGGCGTCACATCAAAAGCCGGGTGCAGAGCTTTTGTCTTTTTATGGGCTATCTGTTTGCCAAATATTTCTGTTACCTCTTTTTCACCCCTCATCTCTATTGGTATTTCCGCCCCTGACTTGATTGAAAAGTCCATCGTGGAAGAAGGCGCAGCCACATAAAACGGAATGTTATTTACATGCGCAAGCACCGCAAGGGTATATGTACCTATCTTGTTTGCCGTATCGCCGTTGGCCGCTATCCTGTCCGCACCGACTATAATTACATCCACCAGTTTATTGCTTATAAAATACCCTGCCATGTTGTCCGTAATAAGGCGGTGATCAACGCCCATTTCCGCAAGTTCAAACGTGGTAAGCCTTGCGCCCTGAAGATACGGCCTTGTTTCATCCAGATGTACCGAAACCTTTTTCTTCTGCGCTGATGCCGCCCTTATAACGCCAAGCGCCGTGCCATATCCTGCCGTGGCAAGCCCGCCCGCATTGCAGTGTGTTAATATCCTGTCTTTGGGCCTTATCAATTCCGCGCCTATTTTTCCTATAAGTTTATTGTTATCCAAGTCTTCTTTAAATATTCTGACAGCCTCGTTTACAAGCAGCTCTTTTAAACTTTGAACACGCCTTTCCCTGTTGGCTTCGGCAAAAGCAAGCATTCTTGTTATAGCCCACTTAAGGTTAATCGCGGTCGGCCTGGTCTTAACCAGAAAATCGCCGCTTGCCTTCATCTCTTTTTTCAGTTTTTCATAACTTTTAGCCTTGCTTTTTTTTATGTCCATTGCCATACCAAAAGCCGCGGCTATACCTATTAACGGCGCGCCCCTTAATTTCATATCCACTATTGCCTTGCCTATTTCTTTTGAATTTCTGCATAATATGTACTTTATTGAATTAGGTAAAAGCGTCTGATCAAGGACCTTAAGTGTTCCATTCTTCCATTCTACCGGGCTTGTCTCTTTCATCTGCGCCTCCCTTAAAACCATTTTCAGCCTTTTTAGGCTTATTATATCTTTGCTATTACTTCTTTCATAATCTTGGTCAGTTTGGGTTCTGCCTCTGCCGCGTTTGCAAGTATTTTAGATATATCCGTGGGTTCAAGCTGTTCCGGATTGCATTCATCTGTCACTACAGATATGCCAAGTATCTTAAGCCCGGCGTGTACTCCCACAATTACTTCCGGCACCGTGGACATTCCCACAATGTCGCCGAATTTCATAAACATCCTGTATTCCGCCCTTGTTTCAAAACAAGGGCCCTGCACAGCCACATATATCCCTTTATGAATCTCTATATTGTTCAGCTTTGCCGCGTCTTCGGCTAATCTAATAAGTTCATGGGAATAAGGCGCAAGCATATCCGGCCATCTTGGCCCAAGTTTTTCATCATTAGGCCCTATAAGAGGATTGTCACCCATGAAGTTAATATGATCCTCTATTATGCAAAGCGAACCGCCCTTTAATTTTGGGTTCATTCCGCCGCATGCGTTTGAAATTAAAAGGTGCGTAACACCAAGCGCTTTCATAACGCGGACAGGAAAAGTAATCTGCTGCATCGTGTAGCCTTCATATCTGTGAAAACGTCCCGACATAGCCGCCACATTCTTTCCGCCCAATTCCCCCAGTACAAGTTTTCCGGAATGCGATTCCGCTGTGGATTTCTGAAAACCGGGAATGTCTTTATAATCAATTACACAGTGTTCTTTTATCTCTTTTGCAAGGGCGCCAAGCCCCGTGCCAAGTATTATTCCCACTTTAGGGGAAAAGTTTTTAGACGCTGAATTTATCTTCTTTACTGCTTTATCTATCTGTTTTTTTAAATCTGACATTATAGCCTCCGGGTATGATTTTGCGCTGCATACTGCGCGTTAAGCCAGAATCTTTTTAAATTTTCCCTCTTCAATACCGGTTAACTTGATTACCTTATGCCGGCTTTTGAATCCTTTTACAATTTCAATCTGCGACTTATTTATGTCAAAAACTTCCGAAAAAAAATCCACAATTTCATCATTTGCCTTTCCGTCTTCGGGTACAGCAGCCACTTTCACTTTTAAAGCGCCGTTGTATTCGCCTGCCAGCTGTGTTTTTTTCGCGTTAGGCACCACTTTTACGCTTACCAGGCAGAAGCCGGCTTGCTGTTTTATATTTATCATCAGGCTCCCGGAAGCAATAAAACCGCCGCAAGTTTTAAAAGCGCCATGCGCCCTATATAAATAAGCAGTATCGCAATTGCCGGGCTTAAATCTACATTACCCATCTGCGCGGGAAAAATTCTTTTTACAAAATTAAGCAGCGGCCCGGTTATGGAACCTATAAAATTAATAGCCGTCCTGAATTTCACCTGCGCGCTATAAGGCAGCCATGTCGCCGCCGCGCTTAAAAATACCAGTATCATATACGCATTTGCCAGGCCTATTATTATTCCTGCCGCAAACTGAAATGTGGTCATTTACCCAGTTCCTCCGACCTGTTTTTTGCCGCCTTAATGGCGTCCTTAATAATACTTTTCATGTTATTCTTTTCCATTGTTTCAATGGCCTTCTGTGTGGTGCCGCCTTTGGATGTGACCTTCTGCCTTAACACTTCGGGGGTGTCATCCGATTCCAGCATAACCTTTCCCGCCCCTATCATTGTCTGCGCGATAAGTTTTTTGGCAGCCCCTCTGTCAAACCCAAGTTCTTTTGAGGCTTCCATTACAGCTTCCGTAAAATAGAAAAAATACGCAGGCCCGCTTCCGCTTATTGCGGTTACTGAATCAAGCTGTTTTTCCGGCAATAAAATTTTTATTATGTTAAAAGTATCCAGAATCTTTTCCGCCAATAACAGCTGTTTTTTTGAAACCTCTTTTGACGCGCAGTACCCGCACGCGCCTTCGCCCACAAGCGCCGGCATGTTTGGCATTACCCTTACCACAGGCGCTTTACCCGCGGCCGTCTGTATCTTTTTTACGGATATACCCGCCATGATGCTTATTATTAATTTACCCGCTGTAAAATCCGGTTTTAAAGGCAATAATACATCCGCAAATACCTGGGGCTTTATGGCAAGAAAAATAACATCGCATGTTTTTACAAGTTCCTGATTTGACGCGGATGGCTTAACCTTAAAATCTCTTTTAACCGACACAAGAGCCGAAGTTTCCGTATCATAGGCAGTCAATTCAACCGAAGTTTTCATCTTTGATGACACAAGGCCTTTCATGATGGCCTTTGCCATATTTCCGGAGCCTATAAATCCTATTTTTATCTTTCTCATTTTTCCCCTCTTGCCTTAAGCGTAATTTCTTTTCCCGAAAAGGGACGTGCCCACCCGTACCATGTTGGCGCCTTCCTGCAGCGCAATTTCAAAATCATGAGACATTCCCATAGAGAGCCATTTAAAATCATCAGGCGCGCCGTTTTTTATTTCATCAAAAACTTTTTTTGCGCGTTTAAAATATATCCTTGAATCTTCCGCGTTGTCAGAATAAGGCGCCATAGCCATTATTCCCGACGGTTTTATTCCCGGCATTTCTTTTATCCTGCCGTAAACTTCAGGCGCTTCTTCAGGTAAAATTCCAAACTTTGTCTCTTCGGGCGATACTTTAATTTCCATAAGGCACTGCATAACTTTTCCTTCTTTTATACACGCCGAATTAATTTTCTCTGCAAGTTTTAAACTGTCAACAGACTGTATCATGTTAAAAATTGATACCGCTTTGTTAACTTTATTTGTCTGCAGGTGCCCTATCATAAACCAGGACAAATCATTATATTTTTCATTTAATAATCTCTGTTTTTCTTCAGCTTCCTGAATTTTACTTTCGCCAAAAACCTTAACGCCGGATTTTACCGCCTCTTCTATATCATCCACAGAGAATGTTTTGGACACAGCTACAAGCAAAGCATCTTTGTTTATAGCATTAATGCGCTTTATAATACTTTCAATATTATTTTTTATCTGACTTTTTTGTTCCATTATGAAGTTTACATACCTTTTTAAGAAGGATTTTGTATTAGTTAGTATTATAAGCTAATAAGGGATATTTTCAATAGGTTTTTAAAGGATTTCCCATTTTAGTTTCATAATAAGAAAAACCGGCAAAAACAGTAATAAAACGGCGCTTTTGTTCCGCTTACCAAAACCGGTGTTCCGCCAAGAGACAACTTACAGCTAACAACTTACAGCTAACAACTTACAGCTAACAACTTACAGCTAACAACTTACAGCTAACAACTTACAGCTAACAACTTACAGCTAATAACCTACAGCTAATAACCTACAGCTAATAACCTACAGCTAATAACCTACAGCTAATAACCTACAGCTAATAACCTAC